>NZ_JBXWSB010000011.1:0-65065 GCF_059613205.1 Ruegeria sp. BHSB064 | reverse complement strand
AACTGGCCATCGGCCAATTCGACGAGTTGCGTGACCCGTCGGGACCGATTTCAGTCTCTCGCTATGTCGACCTGCGCCGTGCTGGCTGGCAGGTTGCAGCGGTTCTGGAAGGCCCATACCGGATCAGCGGGCGGACCTTGCGCCTGATGGGTGTGGACATGGTTGCCTACCCGGCCCTGCCTGCCGTGACTGAAGCGGAACAGAGCGCAGCACCGCCTGAACCTGTGGACATGTTGACCTCCCCGGGCCGCATTCTTGTATCACCCGAATTGGAGGTGCTGCTGCGTGATCAAGACAACCTGCCCCCCATTCTGACCACATCGGCCCTGCCTTCGGACGTCATTCTGACTGACATCGGTGTGGCCGAGGGCCTGTTGAACCAATCAGGCGTCATCTCGCGCCTTGTCGTGCTACCGAACCAACCACGCGACTTGCCCTCTCTCAGCCAAATCGCACCTGAACTGGACCGCATCAGCCCCTCAGCGCAAGTCGATACCGCGCAGTTGACCGACAGTTTTCATTTGAACTTGTCGGCGTTTGGACTGCTGTCCTTTGCCGTTGGGCTGTTCATCGTCAATGGCACCGTTGGTCTGGCCTTTGCCCAGCGACGCGGCATGATCCGCACTTTGCGTGCTCTGGGTGTGTCCATGCGTCGGCTGGTTTGGCTTGTTCTGACCGAATTAACCCTGCTGGCCCTGATCGGAGGCAGTCTTGGATTGCTATTGGGTTTCTTTCTGGCCGGAGCGTTGTTGCCTGATGTCGCCGCAACTTTGCGGGGGCTCTATGGCGCGCCAGTGACCGGACAACTGACGCTGCAACCTCAGTGGGTTTTGGCTGGGATCGCCATGGCAGTACTCGGAACCCTGTTGGCCAGCGGTCACGCGTTGTGGCGTTTGTCTAACATGCCTTTACTCGAAGGACCGGGCGTTCAAGCGTGGCAGAGCAATTCCCGCGCGCGCCACATCGCCGGAGCAATAGGTCTGATCCTGATTGCCGGAGGATCGCTGGCCTATGTCAGCGTTGGTGGGCTTGTTGCCGGTTTCGCCTTATTGGCCGGGTTGCTGACAGGTGCGGCCTTGTTGTTACCATCGCTTCTGGCCATGGCTCTGTCTGTGCTGGCACGTACGGCGCGCGGTCCTGTTGCGCAATGGGTCTGGGCGGACCTACGGGCGCAATTGCCTGGCCTGTCTTTGGCCCTGATGGCCCTGTTACTGGCCTTGGCGGCAAATATCGGCGTGGGAACAATGGTTTCCAGCTTCAGGTTAACCTTTGTCGGTTGGCTGGATCAACGGCTGACGGCCGAGTTGTACGTGACTTCGCGCGATCAAGATCAGGCGCGCGAGATGACCGCGTGGTTGCTCCCGCAAGTCGATGCCATTTTGCCGATCCGCAGCGTGGAACTGCCCCATGAAACGGGCCCGCTGTTCCTGTACGGCGTGGTGGATGATCCGGTGTACCGGCAACACTGGCCGTTGATTGCCTCAACCCCCACGGTTTGGGATGATGTGATGGCCGGAGATGCGGTGCTTATCAACGAACAACTGGCGCGACGCGCGTCCCTGTGGCCCGGCACCCAGCTACAACTTGCCCCGGATCACGTTTTGCCGATCGCAGGGGTCTATTCCGACTATGGCAATCCAACGGGTCAAGCCATCGTTTCAATGGCGCAACTGGATCGTATCGTGCCGGGGGCCGAGATGCGGAGGTTTGGTATCCGCATGCCACCGGAAGGCGCGACTGCGATGGCACAAACCCTGCGCGCCCAATTTGACCTGCCGCCGCGCGCTGTGGTTCAGCAAGCGGCAATGAAGGCGCAATCGCTGGCGATCTTTGAGAAGACCTTTGTTGTGACATCGGCGCTGAACGTTCTGACCCTTGGCGTGGCGGGATTTGCTATCCTGACCAGCCTGTTGACGCTTTGGACACAACGCCTGCCGCAAATCGCCCCTGTCTGGGCGCTGGGCCTGAACCGGGCGCAACTGGCCCGTCTGGAACTTTTGCGAAGCGTATTGCTGGCTGCGCTGACGGCTGTCCTTGCATTGCCGCTGGGACTGATCCTGGCCTGGGTTCTGCTGGCAGTGATCAACGTACAGGCCTTCGGCTGGCGACTTCCCATGTTCGTCTTCCCATGGGACTGGCTGTGGCTGTTTCTGTTGACGCTCGTGGCGGCCACAATCGCAGCCGCCCTGCCCGCGTTGCGAATGCTGCGCCTACCCCCTGCTGACTTGCTGAGAGTGTTCGCCAATGAACGTTAAAGCCCTATTTATCTGCCTGCTCATTACTGTTCCGCTGCCGCTGTGGGCACAGGGCTATGCAGGCTTGGGCGGGTCAGCCGAGGGCTTTGATGTACCCAAAGAAGGCTATTTGTTCGATTTCCCTAAAGATCATGGCCCCCACCCGGCTTACCGCATCGAATGGTGGTATCTGACGGCCAACCTCAAGGGGGAAGATGGGCGCGACTATGGTGTGCAGTGGACCCTGTTTCGGTCTGCTTTGAAACCGTTTGAAACCGATGGCTGGCAAAGCCCGCAAATCTGGATGGGCCATGCAGCGACAACAACGCCTGATGCACATTACTTCGCGGAACGTCTTTCACGTGGCGGGATTGGTCAGGCGGGCGTAACCACTGAGCCCTTTGAGGCTTGGATTGACGAATGGCGTATGGCCGGTCCCGATTTCGACACCCTGACCCTGACAGCCAACGGAGAGGATTTCGGTTATGATCTGTCGCTGACCGCTCAGGGGCCATTGGTGTTTCACGGTGATGCGGGGTATTCGGTCAAATCTGCGTATGGTCAGGCCAGCTATTATTACTCGCAGCCCTTTTATGCGGTTGAAGGTGTTCTTCGATTGCCAGACGGCGACGTTCGCGTCACGGGTCAGGGGTGGCTGGATCGTGAATGGTCGTCGCAGCCGCTTGCTGCGGATCAAAGCGGATGGGATTGGTTTTCCCTCAGCTTCGAGGGTGGCGACAAGATGATGGCATTTCGGTTGCGTGGCGCGCGCGGCGACTTCACCTCGGCCACTTGGATCAATGCCGATGGCAGTACCGAGGCTATTCCCAACGGGACCGTCCAACTGGCGCCGCTAGCCACGGATCAAGTCGCGGGGCGCGAAGTTCCGACGCACTGGCGCGTTGTCTTGCCGGATCGGGGTGTCGAAGTCGACGTTTCGGCCATCACACCCGAAGCATGGATGGGAACCCGGTTTGAGTATTGGGAAGGCCCTGTCACCGTAACCGGCAGCCATGAAGGCCTCGGATACCTTGAGATGACAGGGTATTGATCCCCTTCCGGGCGTGGGAGCCTGATCAGCGCACGACGTAGACAGAAACAGAAGAATGCCGCACAACACGTGATGCGTTGGGACCCAGCAGGTAATCCTTGAAATCCGGCTTATGCGCACCGATTACGATCAGATCAGACCCGGCGCCTTCGGCTGTTTTCAGGATTTCCTGATAGGCCGTTCCTGTCGCCACAACATGGCGGATCGTTTCGTTTCTCTCTGCCCCCAGCGCTTTGACACACAGCGATGTCAGAGTGGCCTGCGCCTCTTCAAGTGCTTTGTCGTGAAAGTCGGGCTCAAAGAACCCTGACACCCAACTTTCACCAAAATCCGGCAGTACGGTCACAACATCCAACTGCGCCTCTTCCAGGTCTGCCAGCGCGGCCGCCTTTTGCAATACGGGCACATCAATCTCACCATTGCTGATATCAATAGCGCACAGAACCGAACGTGTCATGCAAGCACCTCTCGTCTGGCGGCCCGGCCGCGTTGCAGAAGCGCGATGAGGCCCAGAAGGATCATCGCAGGGATATAGACCAACTGCTTGGGTGGCTGGCTGGACGGCAGGCTGACCGATGTCAGACTCACGGCCTCATCCCCGTAATAATCGAAGATGTCCAGATCACCCGACAGCGGTGTTCCCGGAAACGGCTCGTCCAGTTTAACAACGCCGTCTTCAGGGATCAGGATCAGCCCCAGCGCCTCGACCCGCGCTGCGCCACCGTCTTCCGAACCCACCGTGGCAACCACAGTTGTATCGGTCATTTCAAGCGTATCGAAGTCAGGGCCGGACACCACAAGCCGCATCTCTGTACCGGGTGGAACCTGACCGATTGTTTCCTCGAAGGCAGCAGGCTCAACCGTCTGGAACGGAGGCGATATGCGGTCCATGAAGAAGTCCGGCCTGAACAAGGCAAAGGCCACAAAAATCAGCGCGATGCTTTCATAGATCCGGCTGTGGGTCAGGAAGTACCCCATTGTACCCGCAGTAAAGACCAGAATGGCTATGGTGGCGAATATGGCGACGATTATGCCTTCGACCCATGTCACATCGATCAACAACAGGTCGGTGTTGAAGATGAACACAAACGGCAACGCCACGGTGCGCAGGCTGTAGAAGAACGCCGTGAAACCGGTCTTGATCGCGTCACCACCCGATACAGCAGCGGCCGCGAAACTGGCCAGACCCACCGGCGGCGTCACATCCGCCATGATCCCGAAGTAGAACACAAACAGGTGGACCGCGATCAGAGGAACGATCAGACCGCTTTGCGCGCCAAGTTCAACAACCACACCTGCCATCAACGAGCTGACGACGATATAGTTCGCCGTTGTTGGCAGTCCCATGCCCAGGATCAGGCTGAGGATGCCGACCATGATCAGCATCAGGATCAGATTGCCGCCCGACAGGAACTCAACCAGATCGGCCATCACCTGCCCAACACCGGTCAGTGTCACTGTCCCCACGATCACACCCGCTGTGGCCGTGGCCAAAGCGATCCCGATCATGTTGCGCGCGCCGTCGATCAGGCCCTGCCACAGGTCGGCCACACCGTCGATAAAGCGGTTGTACACATCGCTTTCGCCACGGAAAATCGCCTTGAGCGGTTTTTGCGTCAGCAGGATCACGAACAGCAACGCGGTCGCCCAGAAGGCCGAGAGACCGGGGGATTTCTGTTCGATCATCAGGAAGTAGACCAGCACGATGATCGGCAGCAGATAGTGCAGACCCGCCTTGTAGATGTCTGCAATGACCGGCAGTGTGACCTCTTTGGCGTTTGGATCGTCAGGCTCAAGATCCGGCACCTGAGCGGCCAGATAAAGCAGCACGACATAGATCGCGCAGACAATCAGGCTGAGGATCAATCCCGCAGCGGAAGGTGCCCAGCTGGTCACCGCATCCACAGGGAATTGCGAACTGTAGCACAGACCGGCAAACACCAAGAAGAAGGACAACATACCGACTACGGTCCGCGCCAGATGCACATCCCGGTCGCCCAGAGTTGGCATGTTCCGCTTAACCGCTTCAAGATGAACGATATAGACCAGCGCGATGTAGGAAATCGCAGCAGGCAAGAAGGCGTGGGTGATGACCTCGACATACGAGATGCCAACATATTCCACCATCAGGAAGGCCGCAGCGCCCATAACCGGTGGCATGATCTGGCCATTTACCGAAGACGCAACCTCGACCGAGCCAGCTTGTTCGCTGGAAAAGCCTACGCGTTTCATCAGCGGAATGGTGAAGGTGCCGGTGGTTACAACATTGGCAATCGACGAGCCCGAGATCAGCCCGGTCGCGGCAGACCCCACAACGGCAGCCTTCGCAGGACCACCGCGCAGATGGCCGAGCGCCCCGAAGGCCATTTTGATGAAATAGTTCCCTGCCCCGGCTTTATCGAGCAACGCCCCGAACAGCACGAAGAGGAAGACGAATTTCGTAGAAACGCCAAGAGCAATGCCAAACACGCCTTCGGACGTGATCCACATATGGCTCATGGCCTTTTTCAGGCTCGCACCTTTCCAGCGGATCACTTCGGGCACCCATTCGGATGAGCCGAAGAAAACATAAGCCAAAAAGATCGTCGCGATGATCGCCATGGCCGGGCCAAGCGCGCGGCGTGCGGCCTCGAACAACAGCAGCAGACCACCCAATGCGATCCACTTGTCCGTGTCATCGGCCAAACCGCCCGCATTGACGATCTTGTCGTAGAAGAAATATCCATAAAGCGCGACAAACGCGCCCAAAAGACCCATGATCCAATCCTGAATCGGGATGTAGTTCCGAGGGCTGGATTTCAGCGCCGGATAAGCCGCAAAGGCCAGGAACATCGCAAAAGCCAGATGGAATTGGCGCGAGTTGTTCACAACGCTTCCGGGTAGAACATAATTTGAAATTGGCGAGGCCAGAACAACCTGAAAAATTGACCAGATCGCGGCCACGACAGCCAGGAAAATCCCGACGTTGCCGACCGGATTACGCCCCCCAGCGTCAGAAGACGCAACCAGGTCCTGAAGCTCTTCTTCGGATAGCGGGCGATTGGATTGTGTGTCGGAACTCATGCAATGTCTCCCCGTCACGGCCTTTTTCGGCCTTTTGGAACCCCGTTTAACACGGGTTGCGTGCAGGGCACCCTTGGGCACCCTGCATCAGGTCTGGCTTACTGAATCCAGCCTTTTTCTTTGTAGTACTTTTCAGCACCCGGATGCAGCGGTGCCGACAGGCCATCCGCGATCATCTCTTCAGGCTTCAGGTTGGCAAATGCAGGGTGCAGCTTTTTGAAGTCATCGAAGTTTTCGAAGACCGAGCTGACAACCGCGTAGACCGCATCTTCCGATACGTCCGCTGACGTCACAAAGGTTGCGCCCACACCAAAGGTCGAGGTGTCGCCATCAGATCCACGGTACATGCCACCGGGAATGGTTGCGGTGCGATAGAACGAGTTATCGTTGACCAGCTTGTCCACGGCTTCGCCGCTGACATTCACAAGAACCGAGTCACAAGCAGTGGTTGCTTCCTGAATCGAACCCGAAGGGTGACCGACGGTGTAAACCATCGCATCGATCTGGTTGTCGCACAGTGCTGCCGACTGTTCAGCCGCCTTCAACTCGGTCGCCAGTTCGAAATCGCCCGTGGTCCAGCCCATTTCACCCAGCAGAACTTCCATGGTGCCGCGCTGACCGGAACCGGGGTTGCCGATGTTGACGCGCTTGCCTTTCAGGTCTTCGAAATTGGTGATGCCGGAATCTGCGCGGGCCACAACGGTGAACGGCTCGGGGTGAACCGAGAATACCGCACGCAGGTTTTCGAACGGGCCAGCCTCTTCAAACTTCGAGGTGCCGTTATAGGCATGGTACTGCCAGTCGGACTGTGCCACACCAAACTCCAGTTCGCCTTCGCGAATGGTGTTGATGTTGTAGACCGAACCACCGGTCGATTCGACCGAGCAGCGCACGCCATGTTCCTTGCGGCCTTTGTTCACCAGACGGCAGATCGCGCCTCCTGTCGGGTAATACACGCCGGTTACGCCACCGGTGCCGATTGTAATGAACTCTTCTGCATATGCGGCTGGTGCCATCATGGCCGCCGTTACAAACGCGCCAAGGCTCAGTTTGCTGCTATTTTTCATGTGTTAACTCCCAATTTTTATCTGGCAGTTGGAACCCAAATGGGTCGACCTGCTCAGGGAAGCGTGCCGATAGTACAATCCGGCCCGTCCCGCAACAGGTACAACTCTTTGAATTTTCCAATTTCTCCCAACCCTTGTGAGGTTTCATTCAGAGACGCGGATTGTCAAGTCCGCCACCCGGACTGACCGCCTCAATCCGCATATATGAGCTTGAATCGCGAAGTTTCCCCATCAGCGCATTGCGCGCTAGCCCGGTATTTCCAACGACACTTAAAGTTCAAACATACGCCTCATTCCTGGCGCAAATGGAAGGCACCTGCTCGTCAGGTTCGGATGTAATGATTGCCCATTTTGCCGGACCTAGCGAACAGAAAACCCCCAACTTTGGACTTCGAAATGGCAAAGAAATACCTCTGCACGCTCGCTGTTGCGGCGACGGCAGCTACGCCCGTTTTAGCTAATAACACGCTGAAACAAGATGATTTTTCAGTTGAATGTGTATCGGATGTCGACGGCAGCAACGTGACTCTGAAACGATCCGGCGGATCAGACAAAGGCTATCTTGCCACAGGTGACCTTGAGGGCGAAGCCGCAATTTACCCTGTCGGAGAATCAATGACGTTTCTGCTGATGCAAGACGGGCAGGTCGTCACGTTTGTCGTGAACTATGACAGCTTGAAATACGATATGATGGTCAAAGGCGCGGCTCAGAAATTTGATCGGGGTACGTGTCCGGCATCCTGAGGACTTCGCTTGGGATGACTTCCAAGATGTGACGTCGCATCGGTTTGAAACCTTAGCGCGCGATTTTGCGGATTGGTTGAGCTCGAACAACGAGCCTAAGCCGAACGGTCAAAAAAAGAAGCGGCGTGTTTGCGCCGCTTCTTTCATTTTATCAACAACTTAAGCTGAGGCTTTAAAGATCTTATCGATGTTGCTGCCCAAGGCTGCATTGAACTCTGCATCAGATTGCTGTTTCGACAAACCTTCGGTCAGCGCACGCGAGAACGACGCGATCATCTTGCCGTTCTGACCCAGCAGATCACACGCCTGCTCGGTCGAATATCCACCTGACAAAGCAACCACGCGCACCACGCGCGGGTGATCGGCCACTTCATCATAAAGATTTGCCGTGCTCGGGATCGTCAGTTTCAGCATGATGTCCTGCCCCTCGGCCAGTTGGTCCAGGTTTTTCAGGATTTCAGCCTTCAGGATGTCTTCCGCCTCGGCTTTGGTTTCCGAATTGATGTTGACCTCGGGCTCGACAATCGGAACCATGCCTGCGGCGACAACTTCGCGGGCCACATCGAATTGCTGTGCCACAACGGCGGCGATACCTTCCGCGTTGGCTTCATGAATCACCGAACGTTCTTTTGTGCCAAACACCCCGTCTGCCTTGGCCAACGTCTCGGCCAGACCCGGAATCGGCTTCATCAACTGAACACCATTGGCCGTCTCTTCCAGGCCCTTGTCGATTTTCAGGAACGGAACGATGCCTTTGACAGACCAAAGGTAATCCGCAACCTTGCGGCCTTCGATCTCTTCACCCAGCGTGCGTTCGAACAGGATCGCACCGATCACTTTGTCCTTGGTGAAGTCGTCTGCCAGAATGATCCGCGCGCGCATGTTCTGGATTTCGCCAAACATCTCTTCTTCCGAGGCGTAATCCGACGCGTCCACCCCGTACAGCGCCAGCGCCTTGGGGGTCGATCCACCGCTTTGATCCAGTGCAGCGATAAAGCCTGCTCCGTTGGTCATTTGCGCGCGCTGTTCTGCTTTGGACATAATGCTTTCCCGTTCAAGAATGATTCCGATTTCATTCCTCGCATACAGCACGGCGGTGGACGATGGTAGTTTGTTAGCGCTCAACCAACTTCAACCATATCCCTTCCTTGGACCGAACAGTCAGATGCGCCACCGGAACCGGCGTTTTGCCGGGGATTGTTTCGAATTTGAAACGTCGCACCAGCGTTGACAGGATCAAAGTACCTTCAACCATCGCAAACCCCGCCCCCGTGCACACTCGTGGCCCAGCAGAGAACGGAATGTAGGCATTGCGCTGACATATTTTGCCGTTCTCTGTTGTCCATCTTGCGGGATCGAACCCGTCCGGATTGTCCCAAAGTCGTTCTTGCCGATGCAAGTGCCACGGGCTGATGACAATTTGTGAACCCTTTGGAACCTCTCGATCTCGAAACCTTTCAGGACACTGCGTTTCCCGCACCATCATCGGCACTGGTGGATAAAGCCGCAACGCCTCGCGAAACACATCTCGGGTGACGTTCAGCCTGGACATGGTCGCAAAGGACGGTTCCAGATGTGCTTGTGCCTCTTCCGCGACTTTCTCCTGCCATTCTGGATAAAGCGCCAGCAGATACAGTGTCCAGGCTAGGGCCGAGGCGCTGGTCTCGTGGCCCGCCAGAAAGAAGATTGCGACCTGATCAATCATCTCATCGGTTTCAAAACACTTCCCCGTGGCAGGATCGGGAGTTGTCATGATTTTCGTGGCCAGATCGTTTGGTGCCGTCCCATCAGCTATGGCTGCCGCGCGATCTGCTGTAAGTTTCTGGATTAAACGCCTGATATCATGCGCATTCCGCCGTGTGTCGCCGGAATGAAATCGAGGTGCCCAACGCGGCAGAGGTAAAAAAGCCGCAAGGTTCAAAAGCGGTTGCTGCCTTTGATAGGCGCGGAACTTATGGAATACTTCGGCTGCGATTTCATGTTCGATCGGTACCGAAAACAGTGTTCGGAAAATGACGTCAGCAGCGACATGGCTGGTGATTTCTTCAACTTCGATCTCCTTCCCCACACTGACGTGAAGTCGATCCGCGCAAGCGTGGGACGCGTCTCGCATCGCCGGAAACGTGTCTTTCAACCGCCCGCCTTCGAACGCTGGATCAATGATACGACGTTGTCGCTTCCATGCCTCACCGTTTGTCAGAAATACAGACTCACCCAAAAGCTGCCGCAAACCTTCGCTGATGCGGTTGGATTTGGGGAAGTCTTCGGACCTCTTTTTCAAAACCAGATCAACCAGTTCCGGCTGATTAATCATGTAAGATCTGAAGAACGGCGTTCGAAATTCAGCCATCCACGCGCGATAGAGCCGCTGAGGCTGTGCTGAAAGCAGGTCTTTCCGAAACAGTCTCAGATACTGCCACAGCGAAACTTTGTCTGGGCGTGGGGTCGGCTTTGGCGGGATCATGCATGAACCCTGGTGTATTTTGATACGGGCTGATCAATTCGCGAGGGTGAAGGCGCGCGCCCGGCAAATCGTGCAGCCAAGGTTTGCGGGCCCGCAGTGATCCGAAAATAATCGTATGCACCCGGACGGTCAAAAGCGCAGAGATACTGAAAATGCAGCTTGAAGAACCGCCAGCGATCCGCCTTCCAGCGCTCAGGTGACAGTGTTTGAGTAAAAGCTGCCGACAAAACCAGCGGCCATTTCTTATCAGGGCTGCCCACACCGCTGACCGCAACCGGGTCGCACAGCGCAAAGGCGCAGCCATCGCCGGGGGCGGTAAAATCGACCCATGCCACAGTGGGTTGCTTGGAAAGAAACTGCAAATCCGCGCGTAAACGGTGTGCGTTTGGCAGGAAGGACACCATCGGCACCACCTGCCCCAAAGTCAGAAACGACAAAACCGGTCCTTGGTCAGACACGTCACGTTCACGGATCAGATCGGCAAGCACCGACACACCCAGATGCGCGCCCGAGCTGTGACCGATCACCAAAACCTCATCCACCTCTTCAGTCAAAGCGTCTTTGATCAGGTCTTGGAATGTGTCCAGCCGCGCCTGCAATTGCGGCGGTGTTTCCCCCTTCAACTGCGCGGAATATGCGTAGTCATGCATCAGGTAATAGGCAAACAGCCGGTTGTCGATTGTGCGAAACCAATGCAGCACAGCATAAGCCAGCACACCCGCCGGACCCAAAGCCCACAGCCCCAGCATTGGGGCAAGCAGATTTAGCGCCACCCCTGCAACCAACAACGCGACCAGCAGTTGCGCAATGAGCATCCCAACCGGATAAAGCGCAGCGATGACCGGCCCCTTTCGCAGCCGCATCAACCGGCGCAGAGTTCCCGTCGAGATGTAGGTCCAAGCGGTTCGAGCCAACTGCAGATAGGTGGACAGGATCGATCCCGTCATGCTGTCCCGTACGATATCCGACCAGACAAGTACATCGACATCCGTGTGCACCTGTTCGCCATCCTGAAGCGACGTGACATGCCAGCCAAAGACGTCAGATCGCGGCTTGGCTGAGACAGAAATCTCGTAACCGGAAATCTCGGCCTGGACCTGTGACTCGGACCGATACAGTTCCCGGTATCGTCTGGGTGGAAAGGGATCATAACCGGGTATGTAAAACACCCGACGTTTGCGCACCTGAGGCTGATTTGTCTGACTGCTCATGCCCTTACCTTCTGCCGTGCAGGTTAACGCAGGCTTGAGGTCAAGGTAAGGGGGTCAGCGGCTCATCCGAAGTTCGCCAAGGCCGGGAAGGTCTCCAGCAACCACCAGCTGAACCGCGTAAACAGACCGGTGATCAGCATGATGCCTACGAACAACAGCAAGCCGCCCATGACCTTTTCGATCGTACCCATGTAAGGCTTGATGCGGTTCATGACGGTCATCGAGCGGTTCAGGAACATCGCCGCCAGCAGGAACGGAATACCCAGCCCCGCCGCATAGACGCCCAGCAATACCGTACCGCGCGCAACAGATGCCTCATTCGCCGCCAGCGAAAGGATCGCACCCAACTGAGGCCCAATGCACGGCGTCCAGCCAAAGGCAAACGCCAGACCCAGGATATAGGCCCCAAAAACCGAGCCACCGGAATCACCGGTATCGATCCGCGCTTCGCGGTCCAGAAAAGGGATGCGGAAAACGTTCAGGAAGTGAAGGCCAAACACGATCACCACTGCGCCCGAGAGCTTGGCAAAAAGCACCTGATTCTGAAGAACAAACGCCCCGAAGGCAGACGCGGTAAAGCCCAGAAGAAGAAAGACGGTCGACAGACCCATCACAAAGAACAATGCCGACATCGTCGCCTTGCGCCGCGCACGTGCCTCATCCTGCATCTCGTTGATTGTGACGCCGCTCATATACGCCAGATAGGGCGGCACGATGGGCAGCACGCATGGTGACAGAAAGCTGATCAAGCCACCCAACAGCGCGACAAACATGGCGGGCAACAGGCCCGCGTCTATTATTTCAATTCCGAACATGTCTCTGCACATAAGTGATGAATGGCGATCCGTCACGGGGCCATTCAGTCACATCCTCGTGGTTGGAATCTGGACAATATTTCAACTTGGTCCTATCCCGAAATGCATGACCGAGATTACAGATACTTTGGACGCCCTTGGGCTTTTGTGCCCTCTACCCGTCCTCAAAGCCCGCAAACGGCTCAAATCCTTGCCTGCTGGGGCCGTCCTGCGTGTGCTGGCCGATGATCCCGCGGCCATCGTCGATGTTCCGCACTTTTGCACCGAGGCCGGACATACGCTGCTGTCTCAGGAACTTGACGGGGCGCATCAGGTTTATCTGATCCAAAAAGCCGTCTAAAACACCCCGGCAAACAAAAAAGACGGGCCCCTTAGCCCGCCTTTTCATTACTTGCCCAGAGACCACCAGCCGCGCCGCTTCGGCTTGGCGGGGCTTGGTTCCGGTTCTTCCGCTACTGTTTCCAGCACCGGCTCGGGCGTTTCGTCCACAGGGGCTTCTTCAGTGGGCGCAACATCTTCAGCAGTGACCTCTTCAACCGCTTGCGCCGCAAGTTCTTCCACAACAGCAGGCGTTTCTTCGGTTGGTGCATCGTCGATGCCGGGTTCTTCGGCGCTTATCGGTTCCTCAGGTGCAGCCTCAAAAGTCTCAGCTTCCGCCTCAACAGTTTCGCTTTGTTCCTGAGCCACCTCGGGTGTCTCGGCCTCGGGGGTTTCTGTAGCGTCTTCTGCCACAGGCACCTCGGCTACGGTCTCAGCTTCAACAGCTTCCGTTTCAGCCTGTTCAACCGTTTCTTCAGCCACTACGTCCTTCTTCCGGCGACGCGGAGCACGTTTGCGCTTGGGCTTGGCAGGCTTTTCTTCCTCTGCCGCTTCTGCTTCTACGACGTCAGCCGCACCTTCTTCATCGGCAGCATTCTCCTGAGTTTCCGCTTCGGTACTTTCGTTGGATTGCTCTGCGGCATCACCATTGCCCCCACCCTTCTTGCGCCGCCGACGACGACGTTTGCGCTTGGGCTTGGCATCTTCTTCGGCCTGGACAGTATCGTCCTCGACCTCTTCCTCGTCAGACGAATCCACCATGTCCATCAATGACGCGTCCACAGAAACGACAGGCGCTGTGGCTTCCGGTACGATCCGGCTGGCGGTCTTGAATTTTTCCATCGAGAAATCGGGGCTCACCAAGTGGATGTCGCCTTCGATCCTCACAGACAGACCATACCGCGCCTCAATCTGCGCAATGTGCTCGCGCTTCTGGTTCATCAGGAAGTTGGCAATGCTGACCGGGCAGCGCACCAAAACTTCACGCGAACGGCGGCGGGTGCCTTCCTCTTCGATCTGACGCAGAATCGACAAGGCCATGTTGTCGTCCGAGCGAATCAGACCAGTCCCATGACAGGCCGGACATGGCTGCGTCGTGGCCTCGATCATTCCAGGGCGCAGTCGCTGTCGGCTCATCTCCAACAAGCCAAAGCCGGAAATCCGGCCAACTTGAATGCGCGCGCGGTCAGTCTTGAGCTTATCTTTCAGACGCTTTTCAACGGCCGCATTGTTCTTGCGCTCGTCCATATCGATGAAATCGATGACGATCAGACCGGCCAAATCCCGCAGACGCAGCTGGCGCGCCACCTCTTCCGCCGCTTCAAGGTTGGTCTTAAGCGCGGTCTCCTCGATCGAGCCTTCTTTGGTCGCCCGCCCCGAGTTCACGTCGATAGCGACCAGAGCCTCGGTCACGCCGATCACGATATAGCCACCGGATTTCAGCTGCACTGTCGGGTTGAACATCCCCGCCAGATAGCTTTCCACCTGATAGCGCGCGAACAGTGGCAGTGCATCTTCATAACGTTTCACGTTCTTGGCGTGAGACGGCATGATCATTTTCATGAAGTCCTTGGCGATGCGATAACCGCCTTCGCCTTCGACCAGAACCTCATCAATGTCTCGATTGTAAAGATCGCGGATCGACCGTTTGATCAGGTCGCCTTCCTCATAGATCTTTGCAGGCGCAATCGATTCCAACGTCAGGGCACGGATCTGTTCCCACAAACGCTGAAGATATTCATAGTCACGCTTGATCTCGGACTTGGTGCGCTTGGCACCTGCTGTACGGATGATCAGACCTGCCCCGGTCGGCACATCAATGTCCGCAGCGATTTCTTTCAGTTTCTTGCGATCAGCGGCGTTGGTGATTTTGCGGCTTATACCGCCACCGCGCGCGGTGTTCGGCATCAAGACGCAATAGCGACCGGCCAAAGACAGGTAGGTTGTCAGCGCAGCACCCTTGTTTCCACGCTCTTCCTTGACGACCTGCACCAGCAGGACCTGACGAACCTTGATGACTTCCTGGATCTTGTAACGACGCGGGCGCGGTTTGCGTGGCGGACGGATGTCTTCGCTGTCATCCTCGTCAGCCACGGATTCAATCGAATCGTCTTTTGAAGAAGCATCGGCACTTTTGCCTTCAGCATCGTCATCTTCCGCGCCCTGATCGCCGTCGGCATCCGCAGACGCTTCATCCGAGGCGTCAACATCCTCAGCAGCAGCTGCCTCCGCGTCATCCGTCGGTGCGCCATCAACTTCTGCGCTGTCTTCTGGCGCCTCATTTGAAGCCGCAACCGCGTCTTCACTAACCTCACCTGCATCATCACCCGCTTCTTCGGGCGAGTCAGACGCGTCTTCCACGTCAGAATCCGCTTCTTCTGCCGCTTCTGCCTTGTCGTCAGAAACAGATTCTGCCGCAGTCACATCACCGTCTTCCGGTTCTTCTACCGGTGTCTCAGCAACCATCTCCATCGGAGAGGTTCCTTCGAGCACTTCGATATCCGCATCTTCGCTTTCGGCCAGATCGATGGTTTCCATACCGGTCGGCTCGGTTGAAACCTCCATTGTTTCAACCGGATCGTCCGATTTCACATCAGCAGCCTTGGAACGCGACCGGGACCGCCGCTTTTTTGGTTTGGCTTCTTCGGCTTCGTCACGCGCTTTCATCGCCTCGGCGTAAGCGCGTTCCTCCTCCATCAGCGCCTCGCGGTCGGCGACTGGGATCTGATAGTAGTCGGGGTGAATTTCCGAAAACGCCAGGAATCCATGCCGATTCCCACCATAGTCCACAAATGCCGCCTGAAGAGACGGTTCAACCCGTGTTACTTTTGCAAGGTAGATGTTGCCAGCCAGCTGGCGTTTGTTTTCGGATTCAAAATCGAACTCCTCGACCTTGTTTCCGTCCACCACCACGACGCGGGTTTCCTCCGCGTGGGTGGCATCGATAAGCATTTTCTTAGCCATGTTTCCTTGGTGCACCGCGCCAAACGCGTTGTCCTGACCTGTCCAGGCGGACAGGCGCTTTTGGGGAGGTGTCTTGTCAGGGCGATATCAGACGGCGCGCGGCAGGGTCTGGCGCTGTGGCCCCCTGCCCGGTCTCTCAATCGTTGCGCGCGCGTCATCGCGGTTCTTCTCCGACAGGCGCAGTTTCTGCAGCCCGCCCATTTATTCCTTTCACCCAACGCATCGGGCTCAGGTACTCTACTGCCCCCAATCGGGGCACAATCGGTCTGCTTCGCAGCGAAAATTACGTGCAGCAAAGCAGCGAAACTCAAAGATTCGGGGCTTAAGGGCGAAAAAAAGGCCCGGCCCGTTCGGACACAATAAAAGCAGTCCTGTGGAAAAGACAATGGGCAAACTGCATCGAGACCGTAGACGCAGTGCGGGATCTCTTCATCTGGCCTCAAATACCTCGGGGGAGTCGCCAAAGGCGACGGGGGCAGAGCCCCCGTTCGTAAAGGTTAAAGATAGTCTGATCGCTGAAGCCCGTATTTCGCCATCTTCTCGTTCAGCGTCCGGCGCGGCAGGCACAATTCGTCCATAACCGACGCGATCGACCCCTTATGGCGGCGCATCGTGTTGTCGATCAGCATTCGCTCAAACGCTTCGACATATTCCTTCAGCGGCTTGCCTTCGGTGGTCATCACCGGCTGCATCTCTTCGTGATCCGACATCAGCAAGGATGCAATTGTCCCCGACCCACGACGTGATTGCAGCACAGCACGTTCAGCAATATTGATCAGTTGACGCACGTTGCCCGGCCACGGGGCCTGCAACAATTGCGCCGCCTCCTGCGCGCTGACCTGAGGCGCATCGCAGCCATATTCTTCTGCAAATTGCTCACTGAGGCGCGTGAACAGGGTCAGGATATCCTCGCCCCTCTGACGCAGCGGCGGCATGGTGATCCGCAACGCCGCCAACCTGTAGAACAGGTCCGGGCGCAGAACGTCTTCGGATGTCTTTCCCGCTTCCTGCAGGTTCGAAATCGCTACGATCCGGGTTTCCGCAGGGGTGCCCTGCTCGTTCATCACACTTAACAGTTTGGCCTGCAACGTGTCGCTCAGCGCTTCCACGTCTTCCAATACCAGCGTCCCGCCGCGCGCTTCTTCGATAGCCGGCAGCTGCGCATCCTCGGGCATCATCGGGCCAAACAGGCGCTTGGCCAGCGCGTCTTCCTCAAGTGCGGCGCAGGACACCAGAACAAACTTCTTGCCAGCGCGACTGCCCACCGCATGGAGCGCGTGCGCAACAAGGGTTTTGCCAGTCCCGGTCTCTCCGTCGATCAGCACATGGCCGTCGGCTTGCCCAAGATCCAAGATATCCTCACGCAGCCGCTCCATAACCGGGCTGGCACCGATCAGCTTGTTCATGATCTGCGTGCCACCCGACAGCTCCCGCCGCAGCGCCCGGTTGTCCAGTGTCAGACGGCGCGCATTGCTGGCGCGCTTGGCGAGTTCGGACATGCGATCCGGATTGAATGGCTTTTCAAGGAAATCGAACGCACCGACACGCATGGCTTCAACCGCCATTGGAACATCGCCGTGCCCCGTGATCATGATGACTGGCAGGGTGCTGTCGGCCCCCATCAGCTTTTTCAGCAGCTGAATACCATCCATCCCCGGCATCTTGATATCCGAAATCACAATCCCCGGATAATCCGGTCCCAGAACCTTGAGCGCATCTTCCGCGCTGGCAAAGGTTTCAGTGTCGTATCCGGACAAAGCAAGCCACTGGCTGATCGATTGGCGCATGTCCTGTTCGTCATCCACAATGGCAATTTTCATGGCCTGTGCCATAGTCATTCCTCGTTATTCCGCGGCCTCGAGGCCGTCGCTTCCCAGTGCTGGCAACTGCATTTCAAACACCGCGCCCCCATATTGGCCGTTGCGCGCAGTCAGCCGTCCCCCATGGTCGTTCACGATCCCTGACGAGATGGCAAGCCCCAGTCCAACCCCGTCACCGGGCTGTTTGGTGGTATAGAACGGCTCGAACAGGTTCTCGATATCCTCAATACCGTGCCCGTTGTCCCGAACGGTCAGAACCGCCATGTCGCCCGCCGCCAGGATGATTTCCACATCCGGCTCTGCTACTGATTTGGTGGCATCCAGAGCGTTTCGCAAGAGGTTGACCATCACCTGCTCGATCCGCATCCGGTCCCCCATAACCATGACAGGTTCTTCTGGCAGGATCTGCGTGATCTTCACATGACGCTGACGCAGTTGAGGCTCCATCATGGATAAGGCCGAGGCCAGCGCTTCGCCAAGATTTACAGGCGAAAACGCATCCGCCCCCTTGCGAGCATAAGACTTGAGCTGGCGCGTGATCGCCCCCATCCGCTCGATCAGACCATCGATGCGACCAAAGCTTGCCAGCGCCTCTTCCGGCCGGTTGCGCCTCAACAACAGACGCGCACCGGCAAGATAGGTTTTCATTGCAGCCAGAGGTTGATTGAGCTCATGACTGACCGCTGCCGACATCTCGCCCAGGGCGGCCAGTTTCGAGCTTTGCGCAAGGGTCTGTTCCGCCAAATCCAGCGTCTTTTCAACCCGTTCCCGCTCAGCAATTTCCCGCTGTAGCCGTGCGTTCAATGCGCGAAGCTCTGCCGACTCGCGCTGAAACAGGGCCATGCGAAGGGTCGCCCGACGGCTGAGCGCATAAAACGTCAGCGCCAGAAGAATCGCAAAGCCCATGATTTCCAGCGCAAGCACGCTGTTCACCTTTTCCCGGATCGAAGCAAAGGTTGTGAACGACGTCATTTGCCAGCCCCGAAACGGGATGCGTGTTTCCATGCGCATCACCGCCTCGCCTTGCAGGTAGGCATCCGGCGGCAAAGCCGTCCAATCGGTTGTGGCCCGAATGGCGCGTTGAATTGCACCCTGCGGCGGCTGGCGCAGCATCGCTGTGCTTTCTTCTAACCCACGCCAGCGGGGCTCGGTGGATAGGATGATGGTTCCGGTGCTGTCCGTGACCATCACTGCGTCCGAGATACCGGCCCACGCGCGTTCGAATTTCTGCAGGTCGACTTCAACAACGATGACGCCCAGAATTTCCGACCCGTTTTCCAGTCGCCGGGAATAGACAAAGCTATATCCGCCGGATTCCTTGGGAATGACCGAAAAGATCGTGGCATTAGATCGGATGGCATCCACATAATAAGCTGTATTTCTGTGCCCTTCGCCCAGCTTGTTACGATCCGTTGCGGCAACGGTTCGACCGTCACTGTCCAAGAGCATCAGTGAGGCCGCGCCAATTTCTTCAACGAAGGAAATCAAACGCTGGGTTGATAGTGTATAGTCACTGGATTGCAGCGCCGAAATGAGCGTCGGGTCTCGTGCCAGCAACTGCGGCACGATCGAGTTTCGGCGCAACTCGCTCAGCAGGTTGCCGGAATACAGGGCCAGTCGCAGCTCGGCCCGGTTTCGAGTGGATTCCGTGAACCTGTCGGTCAACAGGCTGTTGGTGATCCAGACTGTCGTAATAGTTGCGAGCAGCAGAATAAGAACCGCGACGCGCAATCGCCAGCCCAGCGGAGCACCGCGAAGCGGTTTCAACATATTTGACCAAGCTGATCGCACGTCCGAGTTCATGGCCAGACGTTACGCGCGGGCGCGCGTGACCTCAAGTCACGCTGATTCAAACACGCCTGACAATGCGCGGAACAGCGCCACTCCGTCGGTGCCACCATGCCCTTCATCTGCCGCACGCTCAGGGTGGGGCATCATCCCCAATACACGTCGGTTTTCGGACAGGATGCCAGCGATGTCGCCGACCGAGCCATTGGGATTCTCGGAATAGGTGAACGCGATGCGATCCTGATCCTTCAGGGCCGCAAGCGTTTCGTCATCTGCAAAGTAGTTGCCATCATGATGCGCGATTGGGATGCCGATCACGTCGCCTGCATTGTAGCCCCCGGTAAACACGCTGTCGCTTGTTTCAACCTTCAAGCCCACTGTTTTGCAGATGTATTTCAGCCCGGCATTGCGCAGCAACGCGCCCGGCAGGATCCCGGTTTCGGTCAGAACCTGAAACCCGTTGCAGATACCCACGGCATAGCCGCCGCGCTCGGTATGCGCGACCACCGCCTTGCAGATCGGGGACTTTGCAGCGATGGCCCCGCAGCGCAGATAGTCGCCATAGGAAAAGCCACCCGGTACACCTACGATATCCACACCTTCGGGCAGCGCTGCGTCCTTGTGCCAGACCATATCAACCTTGAACCCGGCCTGCTCAAAGGCGACGGCGAGGTCTCGGTCACAGTTGGATCCGGGGAATACGATTACGGCTGCGCGCATGGCGGGCCCTCCTACGAGACAAAATCTGTAACCACCGCAACGCCCGGCGGGGTTGGGTGGTCAAAGGCGGCAAGCTCAGCGCTCACCTGGTTAAGAGTTATTTTGCGCGTGACCAGCGGGCTCAGGTCAATCCCGCCCCCTGCGATCAGCGACAACAAAGACGGATAGCGCCAGCTTGGCATGCCACGCGTTCCGAAAACAGAAAGCTGGCCGGAATAAAGCACGTCCATCGGCAAAGCCATCTGCGTGTGATCCCCGGCTGGCATTCCGATCTGCACCATGCGCCCCATTTTGCGCAGGGACCGCATCGCAGATACGGTTGTGACTTCGATTCCCAAAGCCTCAATCGCAACATGCGCGCCGCCGCCGGTGAGGTCTTTCACGGCCTGAGGCGCATCACATGTAGCGGCATTGACAACCGCATCAGCCCCCAAAGACTGTGCATAGTCCAGCTTGTCGTCTGCAATATCGACCACGACGACCCGTGCGCCAAGCGCCTTGCCCAAAAGCAGCGTGGAAATCCCAACACCGCCACCGCCAAAGACAGCGATCCATTCCCCACCCTGAACCTGTGCTCGTCCGACCAAAGCCTGCCACGCCGTTGTCACACGACACCCCAAGGCTGCAGCAACTTCGGGCGCAATGCTATCGGGCAATGTCGTGAGGTTCGCATCCGCATGGGCCACTGCGATATATTCCGCAAAAGCACCATCGCAGGTAAAACCCGGAACAATCTGGTCGTTACAGATTGTCTGATGCCCCTGCGCGCAGTCTGCGCAATGCCCGCAAGCCAGAATGAACGGCGCGATAACTCTGTCGCCCACTCGCCAGCGGGTGACCCGAGAACCGACCGCGACAACCTCACCACAATATTCATGACCGGGTGTCATCGGAAGGATCACGTCCGGGTCCGCGCCTGACCAAGCATGCCAATCGGATCGGCACACGCCACACGCCAAAACCCGAACCACAACACCATCTTCGGCGGGTTCGGGATCGGGCACGGTCGCAACCTCAAGCGGTTGACGATAGGTGATCAGACGCGCGGCCCGCATTCGATCAGACCAGTTCGATCTCGTAGCGTTCGATAACGGTGTTGGCCAACAGCTTTTCGCACATTTCGGTCACATCTGCCTCGGTCGCGCCATCGGCCAGTTCCAGATCAATCACTTTGCCCTGACGGACGCCTTCGACCTGATCAAAGCCCATTGCGCCCAATGCGTGCCGAACTGCTTCGCCCTGCGGGTCCAGCACCCCGTTTTTGAGCATCACATGAACCCGTGCTTTCATTTTGGCAACTCCACCTTCGGGCCGCAATCCATGGCCCATTTCGTTGCGCGGGGGATAGCGTGCCTGACCGTTTTCGACAACCCTGTTTCCCAAGCAGTTTGCCGCACTTGTCATTAAGCGAAGCGACTATTTTGGTTGATGATCAAAAGATGAACCTGCCGCGCACGCAAAAACCAAAATGCGCCGCGGTTTTAGCCGCAGCGCAATTTAGTTGAAACAAAAGTTCCAGAACGGATCAGTTGATCAGCGTCGGCTTGGTGACATTGGTATTCGGCAGCACACCCAGACGGCGCGCAACTTCTGAATAGGCATCGGTCAGATTGCCCAGATCACGACGGAACACGTCTTTATCCAGTTTCTGGCCGGTTTCGATGTCCCAAAGGCGGCAGCTGTCGGGGCTGATTTCGTCAGCCACAATCAAACGCTGATAATCCCCTTCGAAAATGCGTCCGATTTCGATCTTGAAGTCCACTAGGCGAATACCAACCGCCAGCATCACACCGCTCATGAAATCGTTCACGCGCAACGCTAGGCTGAGGATATCGTCCATGTCCTGTTGGCTGGCCCAGCCAAAGGCGGCGATATGTTCTTCGGTGACCAGAGGATCACCCAAAGCATCGTCCTTGTAGCAATATTCGACGATCGGACGCGGCAGCTGTGTCCCTTCGGCAATGCCCAGACGTTTAGACATCGATCCGGCAGCATAATTGCGAACGATCACTTCCAACGGCACGATTTCGCAATTGCGCACCAGTTGTTCGCGCATGTTCAGACGGCGAATAAAGTGGTTCGGAATGCCGATCTGGGTCAGACCGTTCATGAAGAACTCGGACAGTCGGTTGTTCAGCACGCCTTTGCCGTCAATCACGTCCTTCTTTTCTGCGTTGAATGCAGTGGCGTCATCCTTAAAATACTGTACGATTGTGCCCGGTTCGGGGCCTTCATACAAAATCTTGGCCTTGCCTTCGTAGATTTTCTTGCGACGCGCCATAAGCGACCTTTCCAGTCTGAGCAGAGGGAATGAGTCCCTTCTCGTTGGCGTCCTCATAGTGCAAGCACTCTTTTCCCGCAAGTTCATGTACCCGAGAGGCTTTGACGCAGCGCAAATACCTTGCGCCCGGGACGTCGTATGGTCATATCATCAGGAAAGAAGATGTAACCCAAGAGGTCCTCACCCAATGACCACGTTCGATGAACGCGAAAACGCCTTTGAAGCCAAGTTTGCCCATGATGAAGAAATGCAGTTCAAGGCGCAGGCCCGCTGCAACAAACTGCTGGGCCTGTGGGCGGCAGAAAAGCTGGGCAAATCCGGCGCGGAAGCCGAAGAATATGCCAAAACCGTTGTAGTCGCCGATTTCGAAGAAGCCGGGCACGAAGACGTTGTACGTAAGGTCGCCGGTGATCTGGGTGATTTATCGTCGGCCGAAGAAATCCGCGCCAAGATGGCCGAAATTCTGCCGGAAGCCAAAGCTCAGGTCATGAGCGAAGCTGACTAAGGTTTTCTTACAGACCTCATGATCTTCATGAGTTTTATGAATTTGCTTTGACGCCCCGGTCATGTGACATGGGGCGTCTCTATTTTTAACGGCGATTTGCGCCTTTTTCTGGAATAACCCAATGACAAATGCGCTCAGCAAGCTTCTGGACACCAAAGATGCCATTTTGGCCGATGGTGCGACAGGGACCAATCTGTTCAACATGGGCCTGCAGTCTGGCGACGCACCTGAACTTTGGAACGTGGAGGCCCCAGACAAGATCCGGGCGCTGTATCAGGGTTCGGTGGATGCAGGCAGTGACCTGTTTCTGACCAACACCTTTGGCGGCACGTCTGCACGGCTCAAGCTGCACGATGCTCAGAATCGCGTGGGTGAACTAAACCGCATCGGCGCTGAACTGGGACGCGAGGTGGCAGACAAGGCCGGGCGACTTGTCGTTGTTGCGGGTTCTGTTGGACCAACCGGTGAAATCATGGAACCGGTCGGCAGCCTGACGCATTCCGACGCGGTGGAAATGTTCCACGAACAAGCAGCGGCGCTGAAAGAAGGCGGAGTTGATGTTCTGTGGGTAGAAACCATCAGCGCCCCTGAAGAGTTCCGCGCTGCTGCAGAAGCATTTGCACTGGCTGACATGCCATGGTGTGGCACGATGAGCTTTGATACTGCCGGGCGCACGATGATGGGTGTGACCTCGGCCGATCTGGCGCAAATGGTCGAAACACTACCCAACCCGCCCATCGCCTTTGGGGCAAACTGCGGTACCGGCGCATCAGACATTCTGCGCACAGTTTTGGGCTTTGCCGCACAAGGGACAGAGCGTCCACTGATCTCCAAGGGTAACGCGGGCATTCCGAAATACGTGGATGGTCACATCCACTATGACGGCACGCCCGAGCTTATGGGCCAGTATGCAGCAATGGCACGCGACGCGGGCGCGACAATCATTGGCGGTTGCTGCGGAACAATGCCTGATCACCTGCGCAAGATGCGTGAGGCACTGGATACCACATCGCGCGGCGAACGCCCGACTCTGGATCAGATCACTGATGCGCTGGGTCCATTCACGTCGGCCTCTGATGGAACCGGCGACGAGGCTGCCCCCGAACGCCGCACGCGCCGCCGTCGCCGTGCCTGAAGTGAATTAAATCAGCGCCCTTCGAATTTCGGAGGGCGTTTTCCCATGAAGGCCACCACACCTTCGGCGAAATCGCGCGAGCGACCACATTCGCCCTGCAGATGCGCCTCGGTCGCAAGCTGCTGAGGCAGCGTGTTTTCATAGGTTCCACGAATGGCCTGCTTGATCGCGCCGTAAGTTGCTGTTGGACCATTGGCCAGGTATTCCGCCCGTTTCCGCCAATGCGCAGCGAAATTGTCATCGGGCACAGATTCCCAGATCAAGCCCCAGTCATCCGCTTGTCGTGCGCTGATCTTGTCGGCGAACAATGCCGCACCCATCGCCTTGGCCATTCCCATATGACGCGGCATGAACCAAGTTCCTCCGGCATCCGGCAACAAACCGATCCGCGCAAAGGCTTGCAGGAAATAGGCGCTTTCAGTTGCGATCACAACATCCGCGCAAAGGGCCAGGTTCGCCCCTGCCCCGGCCGCAGCCCCATTCACAGCCGCAATTGTGGGAACCGGACAGCTGTGGATCGTTTCCAACATTGGTTCGTATTCGTCGCGCAAAGAACGCTCCAGATCGATCTTGCCGGTTGAGGACGCATCACCCAGATCCTGCCCGGAACAAAAGGCGGGACCAGCGCCGGTGATCACAATGCACCGGGCTCGGCTTGCGGCGTCTTTCATTGCGTGGGCGACTTCAGCGCGCATCTGTGTTGTCAGAGCGTTCATTTTGTCTGGTCTGTTCAAGGTCAAAACCGCCAGACCATCCGCAATATCCAGAACAACTGTTTCGTAATGCATGAAAACCCTCCCGTCGCGCCAAGCGTTTTCGAACACTTACTGGCCCAAACAAGAAGGTAAAGGCAGAACCAAACGTCAGTCTTCAAGAATTCGGCGCAGACGCTCCTTTTCGTCTTCACTCAGCGCCGCGCTTTCCGCTGACGCATGAGCTTTGGCACGGTTGCGCAGAAAATTCAGCCCGACCCCGGCCGCAATCAACAGCATGATGGGGCCGGCGAGCCAAAGGAACAGGTTCGAGCCGCTGGTGGTGGGCTTGAGCAGTACGTATTCGCCATAGCGATCAACGATAAACGCGATGGCCTGTTCGTCGGTATCGCCTGCAACCAGACGTTCCCGCAGCAGCAAACGCAAATCACGCGCCAGATCAGCGTTGCTTTCGTCGATGCTTTCGTTCCGACAAACAAGGCATCGCAATCCGGTGCTAAGGTCGCGGGCGCGTTGTTCCAGCACCGGATCATCCAGAACCTCATCCGGCTGCACCGAAAACACGGGTGTCGCCAGCAACATCAGGATCAGTACAAGGCGTTTCATTCTGCGGGTACTCCGCCAACCGGGGTTTTTCGCGCCCCTGCGGCAACCCTGAACCGCCTGTCACACAGGCTGAGGATACCGCCAAGCGACATCAGGATGCAGCCAGCCCAGATCCAGTTCGCGAAAGGCTTGATATAGGTGCGCATGACCCAGCCCCCATCTGCCTGTTGATCACCGATCACAACGTAAAGATCACCCAGGAAACGGTAATCAATCGCAGCCTCGGTCGTGGGCATACGGGCAACCGGATAATCCCGCTTTTCAGGGTGAAGTGTCCCAATCGGGCGTCCATTTTTTTCAACCAGAACATCTGCCGTGGTCGAGAAATAGTTTGGCCCTTCAACCAACCGCACATCTTGCAGGGTCAGCGTAAACTGCCCCACCTCAAAGGGCTGATTGGGTTGCGCAACGCGGATATCTTCGGCCTCCCAAGCGGTCAGGCCAGCCACGGCAAAGATGGTGACGCCCAGACCAGTATGCGCGACCGCTTTACCCCAATCTGCACCCGGCAGGCGGAACAGGCGTTTCAGGCTGCCGTTGCGGCCCGTGCGGCTCCACAAATCGATGGCGGCACCAAACGTAATCCATGCCCCAAGGAACAGACCCACCGGCCCCAACGCGCTGCGTCCGGTCTGCATGGCCCAAACCAGCAAAGCAATCGCCAGCGCCAGCCCAAAGGCATAGCGCAGAGACCAAGCCGTCCTTCCAATCCTTCCCCGTTTCCAAGGCAACATAGACCCGATCGGCAGGATCAGCCCCAGCAACACCATGAACGGAGAGAAAGCAGCGTTGAAGAAAGGCGCTCCGACCGAAAGCTTCCGGTCAAACATCATCTCGGCCACCATGGGCCACATGGTGCCCACAAAAACAACGAAGCAACTGACGGCCAGCAAAACATTGTTGGCCACCAAAGCGCTTTCGCGGCTGACCATACCAAAGACGCCCTTGGCCTCCATCGCCTGAGCGCGCGCAGCAAAAAGTGTCAGCGCCCCACCGATAAAAAACACCAGAATCATCAGGATAAAAACGCCGCGCTCCGGGTCGGTGGCGAAGGCATGAACCGAAGTCAGAAGACCCGAACGCACAATGAATGTACCGATCAGTGAAAATCCGAACGCAATGATCGCCAGCAGAATGGTCCAGCTTTTCAGCGCCTCGCGCTTCTCCACAACAATGGCAGAGTGCAACAAAGCGGCCGCCAGAAGCCAAGGCATGAACGACGCATTCTCGACCGGATCCCAGAACCAGAACCCGCCCCAGCCCAATTCGTAGTAAGCCCACCATGACCCCAGTGCGATACCAATGGTCAAAAAGACCCAGGCCGCCAATGTCCAGGGCCGCACCCAACGCCCCCAGGCCGCATCGACACGCCCTTCGATCAGGGCTGCAATGGCAAAGCTGAACGCCATGCTCAGGCCCACATAACCGAGATACAGAAAAGGCGGATGAAAGGCCAAGCCTGGGTCTTGCAGCAATGGATTCAGGTCGCGCCCGTCAAACGGCGCAATTGCAAGGCGGTCGAACGGGTTCGACGTGAACAGGATGAAGGCAAAAAACGCGACCGCGATTGACGATTGCACCGCCAGCACACGGGCCTTGAGCGTCGGCGGCAACCCGCCTCCAAAGAACGCGGCTAACGCGCCAAACAAGGTGACAATCAACACCCACAGCAACATGGATCCTTCGTGGTTCCCCCATGTTCCACTGATCTTGTAGATCATCGGCTTGGCAGAATGGCTGTTCTCAACCACGATCCTCAGGGAGAAGTCCGACACGACAAACGCCCAGATCAACGCACCGAAGGAAAACGCCGTCAAAAGGAACTGTACGATGGCCGAAGGCTCGGCAAATGCCATCCAACCGGCCCAACGTTTCGAAGCCCCGATCAGGGGCACCACGCTTTGCACGATAGCAACAAAGAAGGCGAGGATAAGGGCGAAGTGACCGAGTTCTGTAATCATGCCCCGGAATATACTCCGCGGCCAATCCGGGGGCCAATAACTTTCGTCAAGTACGAAGGCACATAGTGTCGCGGGTCAAGTTCCGCGCAGCTTGCGCCAATCGTCCAGCGCCGGGTTAGTATCCGGGCGCATGACATCCTGAGACAAGTCGACATCCGGACCGGGCTTCGCAGCGCCCGGACTATCACCGCGCAAGGTACGCAACTGCTCGATATTGTTCAGAACAGTGGGCAGCCGCAATATGGTTGAGCTGATATCACGCTGAAATTCCTGCATCTTTAACTGGTGCCTTGCGCCAAAATAGAAGGATACGATGACACCCAACAACCACCACAAGGGCTCTGGCACCAAGGCCATGCCTTGCATCCTAGCGGCAAACCACAGCGGGTCCACCATGGCTGCAACGAACAGCCCAAGTGTTCCCAAGGCCAATGCTGGACGTGGCAACCGATTTACCCCATCCATGAAACGGTCAAATGATCCTTTTTGCGCGGTTTGAAACTCACCACCAAACTGCAACATGGCCTGTGTCTGCACTTCGACCCCGCGTTGCGCACGCGCTTCAGCATTCTCACGATAAAGTTCAACAGTTTCTCGAACCGCATTCCGCCCATTCCCGAACAACAGCGCCAACACACCCGAGATCAGTCCCATGCTGCAACCCTTCTTTGAAATTCAATATCCGACATGTGATAGCGCGCAGACAAAAACTCTTCGGCCCGCTTGATCCAACCGCCTTTGCCTCCCGAGCGGCTGCGCGCGTATTTTCTGGATGCCGGTCGTCTATCGGCGAGGCGAAAATAGTAATTGCGCCTTGCCACCCCGTAGGCATCCCGCAAAACAATTGGGTCCGGCTGAGCGGCACTTTCGCAAGCGGCCGCGGTCTTCGGCCCAAGTAATCCATCCACCACCACATTGAATCCCATGTCCCGCAATAGTCGCTGCAGGATTTTTATCGCCTGCGCCCCGGCATTCACATACATGTCAAAGACCGAAGCGTGCAGCAGATTAGGCAACCGCGAGATGCCTGGTTTCTCAAAGTAATGACGTATGAAAATCTCAACCGCTTGCCGCTGGGTCAAAACCTGAACATCACGTACGTCAACCACTCCATCACCGGTTAAATCCAATCCCAACCGCCGCATGGTGTGAATGGTCACACCATATTTTGTGGCGCCACCCGGATCGTCCGGATCATCCACAAACCCGCCTTCCCGCGCCACGATCTCTTTCGCGATCTGTCGAACCGTTTGCATGGCCTTCCCCAACTCGTTGATCAGAGCAACGGTCCTGCAAACATCTTTAAACGCGCTAATAGCAAAGGGCGCTGCCCGCCAATTGCGCGCAACGCCCCGCTTCTTCTGTTCAAAAATACCTCTGCCAGAGGCACGCAGCGCAGCTGCGTTCAGCTACCCTCTGCCTCTTTGTAGACGCCCTGCTCTTTCAGCGCGTCCATAACCTCTTTCGGCATGTAGGTTTCATCATGTTTGGCAAGGATTTCAGTCGCTTCAAACACGCCGTTCACGTAGCTTCCAGTGCCAACCATACCCTGGTTCTCGGTAAACAGATCCGGCAGTACACCCGTGAACGAGACCGGGACACTCTCACCCCCATCTGTAACCACAAAATGTACGGTTTCGCCCTGCCCGCGAATGATCGAGCCTTCTTCAACCAGCCCGCCAATGCGGAACACCTCGGTCGGCTTGGGCGGCTCGGCAATCACCTCGCTGGGGGAACGGAAGAAATTGATGCCATCCTGCAAGGCCCACCCAATCAACGCCGTCGATGCCACCAAGGCAACGACAGCTACCAGAATGACTTGTACTCGACGACGTTTCTTGAGCGTTTTCATACCGTCCTCACGGGAATAGAGGGGCCATCATGAGGCCCAGAGTTTCATCCTCACCTAACATCAGGTTGGCGTTCTGCAAGGCTTGGCCACTGCTACCTTTTGTCAGGTTATCCAGCGCTGCAATCACAATCGCGCGACGTTCGATCCTGTCTGCGACAACACCGATATGGCAGAAGTTCGACCCGCGTACATGATGGGTCGACGGCGCTTCGCCCATTGGCAGCATTTGGATAAAGGGCTCGTCTGCATAAGTCTTTGCCAGCGTTTCATAGACGCTTTGTGGATCACCCTTTACATAAGTCGTTGCCAGAATGCCCCGGTTTGCAGGGATCAGGTGCGGCGTGAACTGTACATGTACAGTGCGACCTGCAAGCTTCGAGAATTCCTGATCAAACTCGCCCAGATGCCGGTGCGTGCCACCGACTGCGTAAGCATTGGAACCTTCACTAAGCTCTGCGTGCAACAAGTTTTCTTTCAGCGACCGGCCTGCACCCGACACGGCGCATTTCAGGTCCAGCACAATATCGTCCAGATCAATTACACCGGCAGAGATCAACGGACGCAGCACATACTGCCCTGTCGCCGCGTTGCAGCCTGTACCAGCGACCAAACGTGCCGACCTGATCTCATCCCGATAGAACTCGGTCAGACCATAAACAGCCTCTTCCTGCTGTTTCAAAGCGCTGTGCGGATTGCCATACCACTTCTCATACTCATCCGGGTCCTGCAGCCGGAAATCCGCTGACAAATCAATGATCTTCAGGTCTTTGGGCAGATCCCGGATCACCTCTTGACTAGTTTTGTGCGGCAAAGCACAGAAACACAGATCGACATTGGAGAAATCGATCTCGGAAATCTTGCACAGATCCGGCAAGTCCATGTGGCGCAGATGCGGAAAGACCTGCGCCATGCTCATCCCTGCCTTCCGTTCGGCGGCCAAAGCAACAATGTGCAGGTTCGGGTGCTCGGCGATCAGCCGCACCAGTTCAGCGCCGGTGTAACCAGAAGCGCCCAGAATTGCGATTTTATGGGTCATGTCAGACCTCTTCTTTACGTGTGTCACATATCACGACCGCCGATGTGACGGTCTTTGAATTAGAAAAATCGGGTAAGTGCGTCCTTGACCTAAATCAGGCCGCCTCGAACGAGATTTGTCGTCGGAGGAATTGCGTCGCCCGATCACTGACAAACCCCGGCTTGCCCGTGGTCAGATAGCCGCCTGCGCCATCGCCAAGCATGTTGGGATGACGTTGCAGATAGTCGGCCAGACTTTCGGCCACCAGATCCCCTTGGCTGAAGACTTGAACGTCTGAGCCCAAAGCGGCCTGAAAGGTCTCGGCCATCAACGGATAGTGTGTGCAGCCTAAAATCGCGGCCTGCGGCTCGGGCATTTTTCGTTTCAAAGCATCCACATGGCTGCGAACCAAGGCTTCGGCCAGAATCATGTCGCCGTCTTCAATGGCATCGACCACACCACCGCAGGCCTGCGCCTCGACATCCACACCGATTGCGCGGAATGCCAGTTCCCGCTGAAAGGCCCGGCTGGACACGGTGGCAGGCGTGGCGAACAAGGCCACATGCTTCACAGCCACTTCACGCGGCGGAGAGTTATCCCCCCACTGCCGTTCGGTCAGCGCTTCGATCAAGGGAACAAAGACGCCCAGAACCCGCTTACCCTCGGGCACGCCTTCTTCCTGCATCCGGCGCAGAGCGGCAGCGCTTGCGGTGTTGCAGGCCAGAATCACCAGATTGCACCCGCGATCCCACAGCTCGTGCACGGCCTTGCGGGTCAGTTGATAGATATCCTCGGCATCGCGCACACCGTAAGGTGCATGAGCACTGTCCGCAAAATACAGGAAATCAACGTCGGGCAGCCGTTGCTGCGCGGCGTTCAGAACGGTCAGACCGCCCAAACCGGAATCAAAGATACCTACTGCCATTTGCCCCTTCAGGCGCGATGCCGTTCCTCAAATTCATAGCCGTAGTCATAGGACTCCAACGGCTCTGGAGACAGCTCATACGTGGCTTTGCGCAGGAAATCCATCATCTTGCGCGTATCCTTACCCAACGGGTTCAGAACGTCGCGCCCGATAGGCTCTCCGATCACCACTTTCACTGGGGTATCGACGCGTTTTTTGAATTCTTTGATCAGGAGGCCCATGCGCAGCGTGTTGTGCAAATGGCTTGCGATCTGGAACAGCCGCGACGTGTGCCCATCAAAGAAAACCGGCACCACAGTGGCATTGGACTTTGCCACCATACGCGCAGTAAAGCCACGCCAACCCGGATCCATCGGATGTGCAAACGGCTTGACGCCGGTGCTGACCGTGCCTCCGGGGAAAATGCCAATCGCCCCACCCTCGCCCAGATAGTTGAGAGCCGTTTTGCGCGTCTCCAAATTCAGCTTCATCGCTTCTTTGGTTTCATCAAACGAAATGGGCAAAATGATACGGTTCAGATCTTCTGCCTTGCGGAACACCCGATGGGCCAGAATACGGAAATCACCGCGTGTCTCAGACAGGATATGCCCCATCATCAGGCCATCCAGAATGCCATAGGGATGATTGGCAATCAGGATCAGGGGGCCATCCGTCGGAATGTTTGCAAGCGATCCCCCCACAACATCCAATGTCAGGCCATAGCGTTCGACCATCACGGCCCAAAAGTCGCGCCCGTTGGCAACGTCTTTCTCGTATCCATCTGCGCGTTTGATCAGGCGCATACGGCCCGTGGTATTCTCCATAAGCTTAATAACCATTCGCCCGCCTTTGGTTTCGGCGGAATGGGCATAAGAGATGTCACGAACAGCATGACGACGAGAAGGCATTTGGGTCTCCGGTTTGTTGCCTGCAAAATAAGTGCAAGTAACAATTTTGCCTAGCCATCGTGACAGGGTTGTGACGAGTTACTCCGCCGCAGCCTTCATCTCAGGCCCGCCGCTGCGGATGGATGCCAGCAACTCCTCGCGCCGTTTGGCTGCTTTGGCCTCGTTTTCCTGCAAAACAGGTCCAAAACCACGGATATCCAGCGGCAGTCGAGCCAAGGCAGAGATCGCATCACGCGTGTCCTGCGACAATAAAGGCAGCACTTCGCGCATGTCCTTTTCGTACTGCCGGATCAAAGCGCGCTCCATCTTGCGTTCGGACGAATACCCGAAAATATCGAACGGCGTCCCACGCAGAGCCTTCAATTTGGTCAGCAACTTCAACGGTCCCATGACAGATTCGCTGAATGCGCGCTTCTTGGGCCTGCCGTTGCTGCCTGTCCCACCGAAAATGGGCGGCGCCAAATGGAAGGTCATCCTAAAGTCGCCATCAAACTCGGCCGCCGCCTTTTCCCGACTGGTCAGCAGAAGGCGGGCAACCTCGTATTCATCCTTGTAGGACAACAACTTGTGATAGCCCTTTGCCACCGCCTCGCGCACCTCGGTATCCTCAATGCTGTCGACCAACTTACGATACCGTTTCGCCAGCCGGGCGCTTTGGTATTCGGTCAGATGCTGTGCACGGAACGCGATGATCTGGTCCAGCGTTTTGGGCATCTCGGCCACGGTTGGCGACAAAATGGACTGCACCTCTTCCGGATGCAGTACAGCCCAACGACCGATATCAAACGCACGCTTATTTCGTTCGACCGCCGTTCCGTTAAGCTCGATGGCGTCAAAGATCGCCTGATGGCTGACTGGCAACAATCCACGCTGCCATGTCGCGCCAAAGATCATCATGTTGGAATAGATCGAATCGCCCATCACTGCGCGCGCCAGATCGGTCGCGTCAAAAAGCGAGACATCTTCTTTCAGCCGCGCCTGCAAGGCCAGTTCCAACTGATCGGCTGGAATGCGAAACTCAGTATTGCGTGTGAAATCGCCCGTAACAGTTTCATGGCTGTTTACGACTGCGCCAGTACGTCCTGTGCGCGTCAGACCCAAGGTCTTCGCCCCGGCGGACACCACCAAATCGCCGCCGATCAGCGCGTGGGCTTCACCGGTGGCGACACGGATGGCACTGATATCTTCGGGACGATTGGCAAGACGGCAGTGGATATGAACTGCGCCACCTTTCTGCGCCAGGCCCGCCATTTCCATCATGCCCGCGCCCTTGCCATCGATCTGCGCCGCCTGAGCAAGAATTGCGCCAAGGGTAACGACGCCTGTACCCCCAACACCCGTGATGACCACGTTATGCGTTCCCTTGATCGCGGGCAGCTCGGGCATCGGCAGGTCCGGCAGGTCGATCTCGGTCGTTGCCTCTTTGCGGATCTTCGCGCCCTCAAGCGTCACGAACGAGGGGCAAAAGCCATTCAGGCAAGAAAAATCCTTGTTGCAGCTTGACTGATCAATGGCGCGCTTGCGGCCCAGTTCGGTCTGTTTCGGCACAATCGACACGCAGTTCGACTGTACTCCACAATCGCCACAGCCTTCGCAGACATCAGTGTTGATGAACACACGCTTGTCCGGGTCCGGGAATGTGCCCCGCTTACGGCGTCGGCGCTTTTCAGCCGCGCAGGTCTGAACATAGACTATGACCGAAACACCTTCGATCTCGCGGAATTTCTCCTGCACTTGCATAAGATCCGCGCGCTCATATGTCTGAACGCTGGCTGGCAGAGCCTTGAAGTTCACGTCTTCCTTTTCGTCATAGACCAGCGCGACCTCACGGACGCCCATCGCCTTGACCTCGGCAACGATCCGTTCTGCGGTCAGGTCGCCTTCGTTGTCCTGCCCACCGGTCATGGCGACCGCGTCGTTGAACAGGATTTTGAAGGTGATGTTCGTTCCTGCAGACAACGCCGCCCGGATCGCCTGAACGCCCGAATGGTTGTAGGTGCCGTCGCCGAGGTTCTGAAAAACATGCTTGGTGGTCGAAAACGGTGCTTCACCAATCCAGTTCGCGCCTTCACCACCCATTTGGGTGAAACCGGTCGTTTCACGGTCCATCCACTGAACCATGTAGTGGCAACCAATACCAGCATAGGCGCGGCTGCCATCGGGCACCTTCGTTGAGCTGTTATGAGGACAGCCCGAACAGAAATACGGAAGCCGCGTCGCAATTTCCTGCGCGTTGTCGGCCCGGCGTGCTTCGGACAACGATGCAAGCCCGGCGTTGATGCCTTCAGTTTCACGCCCCTCTTCGATCAGGATTTCGCCCAGTTTTTCGGCTATCATGATCGGATCCAAGGCACCGCGTGTGGGGAATAATTCTTCCCGGTGCAACGTTCCGGCGCCACCTTTGTACCAGCCATAAACCCTGCGACCCCGCCGGTCGTCAAAAATGGCCTCCTTGACCTGAACTTCGATCAGCTTGCGCTTTTCCTCGACGATCACAATCAAGTCCAGCCCTTCGGCCCAGTCATGGAACCCGGCCATATCCAGTGGGAAGGTCTGCCCAACCTTGTACGTGGTGATCCCCAACCGCTCTGCTTCGGACTCGTCGATATTGAGAAGCGACAAAGCGTGTGTCAGATCCAACCAATTCTTACCTGCTGCGACGAATCCGATCTTGGCCCCCGGCTTGCCCCACATTCGCTTGTCGAGCTTATTGGCATGAGAAAACGTCTCGGCCGCGAACCTCTTGTAGTCGATGACGCGCGTTTCCTGCAGATGCGGGGTATCGCCCAAACGAATATTCAACCCACCTTCCGGCATGTCGAACTCGGGCAAAACAACCTGCATGCGGTCGGGGCTGCCATCCACGACCGAGGTGACCTCGATCGTGTCTTTCATCGTTTTCAGGCCAACCCAGACACCAGCAAACCGACTAAGCGCAAAGCCGTAAATCCCGTAGTCGAGGATTTCCTGAACCCCCGCTGGGCTGACAATCGGCATATACATATCGACCAAAGACCATTCTGACTGGTGCAGAACGGTCGAGCTTTCGCCGGTATGATCATCGCCCATTGCCATAAGGACGCCGCCATGTTTGGCCGTACCGGCCATGTTCGCATGGCGCATGACGTCACCAGATCGATCAACACCCGGCCCTTTGCCGTACCAAAGCCCAAAAACCCCGTCGAACTTGCCGTCGCCTCGCAGCCCGGCTTGCTGGCTACCCCAAAGGGCGGTGGCTGCCAGATCTTCGTTTAATCCGAACTGAAACGTCACATCGTTTTCGGCCAGCGGCTTTTGAGCGCGCATCATTTGCTGATCAACCGCGCCAAGGGGTGACCCCCGATACCCGGTTACAAGGCCCGCTGTATTCAGGCCGGCTTGCCGGTCTCTGGCTTTCTGCATCAGCATCAGCCGGACAAGCGCCTGAGTTCCGTTCAACAGAACGGGGTTTTTCTCAAGATCAAACCGGTCATTTAACGTTATCTGTGGCTGACTCATCAGACGTCTCCCCTCGTCAGATCAGTGTGCTTTATTTCGGTGCATTTTAGGTCATAATTTCTGACCTGTATAGGATTTATCCACTGATAAGTAACGATTTCGCCCTTTGAATGTGGAACTTGTCACCTCTTTCATATAGGCGTTCAAATGGATAACGAAAGTTGCGGCGATGGATTGGGACAAGCTTAGAATATTTCACGCGGTAGCCGATGCAGGCAGCCTTACCCATGCGGGTGACAAGCTCAACCTGTCTCAATCTGCTGTGAGCCGACAGATCCGCGCCCTGGAAGAATCGCTGGATGCCACCCTTTTTCACCGTCATGCACGGGGGCTGATTCTCACCGAACAGGGTGAATTGCTGTTCGATGCCACCTCTGCCATGTCAAAACGTCTTGATGCAGCAGCCGCGCGCATTCGGGACAGTGAGGAGGAAGTCTTTGGCGTGTTGCGCGTTACGACCACTTTTGGATTCGGAACACTCTGGCTGGCCCCCCGCCTGCGCAAATTGTACGAGGAGTATCCCGACCTCAACATCGATCTGATGCTGGAAGAGAGGGTTCTGGACCTGCCCATGCGCGAGGCAGATGTTGCCATTCGAATGAAAGAGCCCAGCCAGGCCGATCTGGTTCGCAAGCGCCTGATGACAGTTCAAATGATGCTGTACGCGACTCAGGATTATATTGAGGCCCATGGCGGAATGCTGAAGTCGCTTGAGGAAATCAAAGATCACCGTCTGATTTGCCAGACCCCTGCGGCACCGCAAGTCGGGGCAAGTGCCGCCATGGTACGCCATCTGATGACGTACAATCCCGGTTCATTGCTGACGGTGAACAACTATTTCGGTGTTCTGCAAGGGGTACTGCACAACTTGGGCATTGGCGTCCTGCCGGACTATGTGACCCAGGATTTTCCGCATCTGGTGCCGGTCTTGTCTGACATCGAAACTGCTGATGTTCCCGTTTATCTGGCTTATCCCGAAGAACTCAGACATTCAAAACGCGTTGGCGCGTTCCGGGATTTCGTTCAGGATGAGATCATTGCACAGCGCAAACAACTGAAACAGATGGGAAAACTCTAGCTATGCGCCCATAGCATATCGGGCATGAGGTCTTTACAGAGTTAAATTCCTTGAACGTTCACAAACTGACCCCTAAATGAGCACTCGAAGGCGGTGATGCTGAAACGCTCATCATCTTCATACCTCCCTGTTGGACTACGGCCGAGCTTATAGCTCGGCCTTTTTTTTGTGCCCTCGCGATTTCCCTGTTTCTAAAGGCGAAATCTTCTGGGAAACCGGCGAAGTTTTTCATATGATCCCGAAAAACAACCATAATTCTCGTGATCGAGGGCAAAAAAGCGATGCTTAATCCACTCCGCCTCTGTTTGGCGCTGGTTTCCATTTTCTTTCTTTCTTTACCAGTTCTTGCTCAGGACACCGCCTCATCCGGTACGGCGTCCTCAGTTTCTATTCCGGAAAATCTAACCCCTGAACAAGTAGACGACCTGGTCGCACGCATGTCAGACGACCAGGTGCGTGCCATCCTACTTGAACGTCTGGATGCCGTTGCCAAGAAGCAGGCCGAAGAACAAGAGAAGCAGGAAGATCCGCTGACCGAGATCAATGAGATATGGGCCGAAATGGTTTCATCCTGGACGCATGTTGTGACAACGATGCCAAATATCGTCACAGCCCAGATAACTGCGTTCAGTAATTTCTCGGGTACTTTTGGAACAACCGGGGTCTTTACCCTGCTGGGGCTTATTCTTTCGGTCCTGGTCGTTGGGTATATCGCAGAAAAGCTGTTCGGCCTGTTCACCCGCCGTTGGCACAAAACAACCGAGGTGGCGGACGAAGCGGATCTTTGGGGCGCAGCACGTTATCTTTTCAGCCGCTTTTGCCGCGAAATTGCCGGATTGATTGTTTTCTACGTGGTCATACGCGCAGTTGGTCGCGGCCTTCTGACACCCGAACAGATTACTTATGCTGCACCGTTTGTCTTCTATCTGATCTGGGTTCCGCGCCTGGGTGCTGCGGTTTCTCGGTTCGTGCTGGCCCCGCAAAAGCCGCAGTATCGCTTGGTCAACATCAACGACCATTGGGCAAAATACCTTCACCGCAACCTGATCGGACTTTTGGTCCTGATTGGCTTTACGTTGTTCATCCTGCGCTTCAACGCGCTGAACGGTGTTTCGGGCGATGAAACCCGAATCGGATTCTGGCTCAACGCGGCTATCCATATCTATATCGGTTGGATCGCCTGGACCGCCCGCGAAGGGCTATCGCAGATGATGCTGGGAACAGACCCCGATTACACCAAATTCGACGAGGAAGTGGCCCGGTATTACCCCTACTTCGCAATCGGGGTTTCGGTGGTCATCTGGCTGCTGGTCGAATTTCTGGTTGCCCAGCGGAATCCCGCAACGCTCAGGCTGCTTGTCGGCGGTGCGCATTTCGCAACGATGTTCTGGTTGCTGATCGCGCCCGCGCTCGACACGCTCATCCGAGGGTTGGTGCGTCACCTGCAACCTCCGATGTCTGGCGAAGGCCCGCTGGCCGAACGGGCCTACAGATCTGCCAAGCGCAGCTATATCCGCATCGGGCGCGTTGTGGCTGGTCTGTTTGTGGTCTTCATGATTGCAAGGGCTTGGCAGCTGGATCTACGCAACGTCGCCTCGGCCGGAGTCAGCGCCGAAGTGGGTGGCGCTGTGATCGAGTTCCTCCTGATCATTGCCATCGGCTACATTCTGAACGAGTTCGTGTCGCTCTACATCAACAGGCGTCTGGCGCGTGAACAAACAGCGGCAGAGGCGCTGGATGAAGAAGCCGGCGGCGAAGGTGGCGGTGCTGGTGGATCGCGTCTGGCAACAGTGCTGCCGCTGCTGCGGATCACCGCTCAGATCACCATTGCGGTCATCTTCGGCCTTTTGGCTTTGGGCGCGTTGGGCATCAACATCACGCCTCTGCTGGCCGGTGCCGGTGTTCTGGGTCTGGCCATCGGTTTTGGCGCGCAGAAACTGGTCGCAGACATCGTGGGCGGCATTTTCTTCCTGATCGACGACGCCTTCCGCGTGGGTGAATATGTGGATGTTGGAGGCACGATGGGCACGGTCGAGAAAATCTCGATCCGGTCGATGCAACTGCGTCACCACCGCGGTCCTGTGCACACCATTCCCTACGGTGAGATTCAGAAGCTGACCAATTTCAGCCGCGACTGGGTGATCATGAAGCTGAAATTCACCGTGCCGTTCGACACTGACCCCAACAAGGTCAAGAAGATCTTCAAGAAGATCGGTGCCGAGATGATGGAGGACGAAACCCACAAGGATGGTTTCCTTCAGCCCTTCAAATCTCAGGGTGTCTTCGACTTTGACGATGTCGGCATGATCATCCGCGGCAAGTTCATGGCCAAGCCCGGCAAGCAGTTCACCCTGCGCAAGGAGATCTTCAACCGCGTCAAGGCCGCCTTCAAGGAAAACGGCATCGACTTTGCCCGCCGCGAGGTGCGCGTTGCAATCCCGGGTTTGGACGAAGCCGAGAACCTGACACCGGAACAGAAGACGGCCGTTGGTGCTGCGGCTGCAGCCGAACTAAACAAGGATCAAGGTTCAGCGTAACCCTCGCCGGTTACAATTGCGATTTGCGCTTGCGATTGAGCGCCTTTTACGGAACCGGCCTAACCGTCGGTTCCGTTTTTCTTTGAAAGACGCACCCTGCGCCGTCTTGACCCTTTCCACACGCGCGCGCTTGCCCTAAAAGGCGCGCAATCTCGGCCCACTTGGACACAGGACAGAAGATGCAAGAGCCCGCCATCACACCCGATCTGATAGCTGCACATGGGCTCAAGCCCGAGGAATACGACATGATCCTCGAGATCATTGGGCGCGAACCGACCTTTACCGAACTGGGTATCTTCTCGGCCATGTGGAACGAACACTGTTCCTACAAGTCATCCAAGAAATGGCTGCGTACCCTGCCCACGTCTGGCCCTCAGGTCATCTGTGGTCCGGGTGAAAACGCTGGTGTGGTCGATATCGGCGATGGTCAGGCCGTGGTCTTCAAAATGGAAAGCCACAATCACCCCTCTTACATCGAACCCTACCAAGGTGCCGCGACCGGTGTGGGAGGCATCCTGCGCGACGTGTTCACCATGGGCGCGCGTCCCATCGCGTCCATGAACGCGTTGTCCTTCGGTGAACCCGGCCATCACAAAACCCGCCAATTGGTGAACGGCGTCGTCGAAGGCATTGGCGGTTATGGCAACTGTTTTGGCGTGCCTTGTGTGGGCGGTGAAGTCCGGTTCCACCCCGCGTACAACGGCAACTGTCTGGTGAACGCATTCGCGGCAGGTCTGGCCGACAGCGACAAGATTTTCTATTCAGCCGCCTCCGGCGTGGGTATGCCGGTCGTTTATTTGGGCGCAAAAACCGGCCGTGACGGCGTCGGCGGTGCGACCATGGCGTCTGCCGAGTTTGACGACACGATCGAAGAAAAACGCCCCACCGTTCAGGTCGGCGACCCCTTCACGGAAAAGCGCCTGATGGAAGCGACGCTGGAACTGATGCAGACCGGTGCCGTGATCTCGATCCAGGACATGGGTGCCGCTGGCCTGACCTGCTCGGCCGTTGAAATGGGCGACAAGGGTGGCCTTGGCGTACGTCTTGATCTGGAAAACGTGCCTCAGCGCGAAGAGAATATGACAGCCTATGAGATGATGCTGTCGGAATCTCAGGAACGTATGCTGATGGTTCTCAAGCCCGAACTTGAGGCTGAGGCCCGGGCCGTGTTCGAGAAATGGGATCTGGACTTTGCAATCGTAGGAGAGACCATTGCCGAAGACCGCTTCCTGATCATGCACAATGGTGAAGTGAAAGCCGATCTGGTTCTGTCCAAGCTGTCCTCGACCGCGCCGGAATACGACCGTCCGTGGGAACCGACGCCCGAGGCCGACGAACTGGCCGAAGTGCCTCAGATCGATCCGATCGACGGGCTGCGCGCCCTGCTCTCTTCGCCCAACTACGCGGGCAAGCAGTGGGTGTACGAGCAGTACGACACCATGGTGATGGCGGACAGCGCCCGCACACCGGGTCTGGGCGCAGGCATGGTGCGCGTCCACGGCACTGACAAGGTGCTGGCCTTCACGTCAGACGTGACACCACGCTATGTGCGCGCCAACCCAGTTGAGGGTGGCAAACAAGCCGTGGCCGAAGCTTATCGCAACCTGACCGCAGTCGGGGCCAAACCGCTGGCCACTACAGACAACCTGAACTTCGGCAACCCGGAAAAGCCCGAGATCATGGGCCAGTTCGTAGGTGCCATTCAGGGCATTGGTGCCGCCGTTGGCGCGCTGGATATGCCCATCGTTTCAGGCAACGTTTCGCTGTACAACGAGACCGACGGTCAAGCGATCCTGCCCACCCCAACCATCGGCGCTGTTGGCCTGTTGTCCCATTCGGACGAAATCATCGGCAACGAGGTTCGCGAAGGCCACGTCGCGCTTGTGATCGGTGAAACCAAGGGCCATCTGGGTCAATCCGCCCTGCTAGCCGAAGTGTTCAACCGCGAAGACGGCGATGCGCCGCATGTCGATCTGGATGCCGAAAAGCGTAACGGTGACTTCATTCGCGCCAATCGCGAAATGATCAAAGCCTGTACCGACCTTGGGGATGGCGGTCTTGCATTGGCCGCCTTTGAATTGGCCGAAGCGGCGGGCGTTGGTGTTCACCTCGACGACGCCCCAACCGAATTCCTGTTTGGCGAAGATCAGGCCCGCTATCTGGTCGCCTGCAACTTCGATCAGGCCGAGGCATTGATGATTGCTGCCGGTCAGGCAGGAGTTCCGCTGGTCTCGGTTGGGCGCTTCACCGGTGATTGCGTGAAGATCGGTGGTTCCGAAGCTCCGCTGGCCGAGCTGACAGACACCTTCCGCACCAGCTTTGCTGCGGCTGTGGCCTAATATACAGGTTTGTTCTCGTCTCAAATACGGAAATCCTCTGCGTCTAACCGCGCGTAGGATTTGCCGAGTTTGTCCGCACGTGCCATCTTGCACGCCCCGCCCCATCGCTCTACATCTTGGGAAAGACTTTCAGGAGTGAACCTACATGCCGATGAGCGCCCACGAGATTGAAACCCTGCTGCGCGAGAGCTTTCCCAACGCGGAAATTCAGGTTGGTGGCAGCGATGGCGTTCATATGTCCGCCATGATCGTGGATGAAAGCTTTCGTGGTAAAAACCGCGTTCAGCAACAACGCGCCGTTTATGCGGCTCTGAAAGGCAAGATGGACGGCCCGGATGGAGAATTGCACGCACTGGCGCTGACCACCAAAGTGCCGGAGTAATGGATGAAGCTTTCGGCTGGGTAACGCTAAGGATTGCCTGGCTCATTTTCGACATTATCAATCTTGCCACGATCCTGTTTTGCGACCTGCCGGAGCTAATAAAATATGGCCCAAGGTATTGGCGTGTCACACGTAAAATGAGACGCCGCGTATACGAAAGAAAGTTGGGATAATCTGCTAAATTTGCAAACTGCGGCCCCTGCCCCATAGACGCCAAATACAAGGAAACGCGAAATGACCGATGTGAAAACCCAGATCGACGAAACCGTCAAAGCCAATGACGTGGTGCTGTATATGAAAGGCACCAAAGAGATGCCCCAGTGCGGCTTCTCATCCCGCGTGGCCGGCGTTCTGAACTATATGGGCGTAGACTATGCCGACGTGAACGTTCTGGCTGACGAAGAAATCCGTCAGGGTATCAAGGACTATTCAGACTGGCCGACCGTGCCGCAGCTTTACGTCAAAGGCGAGTTCGTTGGCGGTTGCGACATCATCACCGAAATGACCCTGTCCGGTGAGCTGGACACGCTGTTTGATGAAAACGGAGTCGGCTACAACAAAGATGCAGCCGACAAGATCCGCGAAGCAAACGCATAAGCCAACTTACCGGCTGGAACAGTCCCGATAGATCGCTTGTTCATTGGCGGCACCTGCCGCCAAATAGCTGATTGAGGCGTTCCAGCCTTTAGAACGCAGGATATAGGTTCCTTCAGCTCCGAGAGATTCGTAGCGGATGCCCGACCCGCTTTCGACCTGACGCATGGCGACCAGAGTGTTGTCCACCATCGTCGCCGCCGCGCCCGAACCATCTGGCGCGTTGAAGTAAGTCACTGGCAAAGGTACGCCGTTTTCGCAGGTGAATGTGACGGACAGTATGTCAATCTCTGCCATTGCAGTTGTCGCAGGAAGGGCCAGCGCGACGGCGGCAATGGCGTTTCGCAACAAAGTCATTGGGCTTTCTTCTCCTCGACAACTGCCGCAAGGGCTTCTGCCCGTGCTGCCAGCTCCGCCAGTGTATCTGTGACAGAGGGTGGAACCACCGCCACTTCGACCCGCTCCGGTTCTGGCGGCGGAGCATTCCTGAGACCCTGAAGTTCAGCCTCAGCCTCGGCCAGCTTCGCTTCCAGCGATTTTACCTTGTCTTCCGTCGCTGCCGTCTTGTCGGCCAGCATGAGACCGGCCATCAGAAGCATCCGGGATTCAGGCATTCTGCCGATCTGATCCGACAACACCTGCGCCTCATCATCCAGCATCTTTGCTGCGGAATGCAGAAAAGGCTCTTCACCGTCCCGGCACGAGACGTCAAAGCCGCGACCGCCGATATTTATGGTCACTTCAGGCATTACTCTACCTCACCTTCTACAAGTTTCGCCTGCGACAGCAGAGGTTCCAGTCGCGCTAGAACGGCCTGCGCTTCGGCCGCGTCCGAGGCTTGCGCCGCGCGCGTGGCCTCCAGTTCGGCGACTGTTGCGCGGTTCAAAAGTTCCGCGTCTGTCAAACCCTCAGTGGCCGCCGCACGCAATTCGTCAACGGCGTTTCGCAATTGTTCATTCGCTTTACGCATGCGCTGCAGATCGTCATCCAGACGAGACATTGCTGCCCCATGACTGGCCCGCTCAGCACGCAGCATTTCCAGTTCAGCGCTCAGGTCATCGACACGCACGGTATCTTCCAACTCGGCCTTGAGGCGGTTGTTTTCCGCCTCGACCGCCTTGGCCTGATCCAGCATACCGCGCAGCTGTTCCAGTTCCGCCTTTAACGGCTCAGGATCTTCCAAAGCGTCCAGCTCTGCCCGCATCTTTTCGTTTTCGGCTTTCAATGCGTCCAGCTCAGTGCTGTTGTCTAGCGCTGCCTTGGCTTCGGCCAGCTCGGCACGCGCCGCTTCAACCGAAGTGATCTTGGCGCGAGCTTCCTCCAGCTCGGCGCGCAGCGCGTCGGTTTCTGCGCTGTCAGACGGAGCCGCGCGTAGTTCCTCAAGATCAGCGCGCAAGCCATCCATCTGCTGTTCGTGCTGCTCTTTCAGGGATTTCAGACGTTCCTGAAGCTGTGCGTTGGCGACACGTTCGTCCTCAAGTGCAGTTTGAAGCCCCTCGTCCGGCCCAGTGGTCTGGGGTGCAGCGCCCAATGCATCGACACCCGCACCAATGCGGTCCATCGCAGCAATAATACGGTGCTGTAAGTCTTCTATCTGGCTCATGCCCCTGTCACCTCTTTATCAAGGTTCATTCTGTTTCGATGCGATCCGAATCAAAACCGAATCCCGCCTGAGGACAGTCTAGCGGAATGCGACAGAAAATACCCACTGTTTGCTTTCAACCACTTGAGCCCCGCTCTTCATGCATCCGACCCCGATTCACCCCGGTTCCGCTTGCACTTTGGGTGTTGAGTGGTATTGAGCGCGCAAACAGCTTCAAACCCAAAGGAACAACGCCCGTGGACCTGACTGCGCTGCGCAATGCCAACCCTGAACACTGGGACAAAGCTGCGGCCATCCGCACTCTGACCCTTGACGCCGTCGCGGCTGCCAATTCCGGACATTCCGGTATGCCCATGGGCATGGCCGATGTTGCGACCGTACTGTTCGAAAAGCACCTGAAATTCGACGCATCAAACCCAAGCTGGCCTGACCGCGACCGGTTCATCCTGTCAGCTGGTCACGGCTCGATGCTGGTTTACTCGTTGCTGTATCTCACTGGTCATGAAGACGTGACCCTGGATGAGATCAAGAACTTCCGTCAGCTGGGCGCAAAAACGGCAGGCCACCCGGAAAACTTCCTTGTTGACGGGATCGAGACAACCACCGGCCCGCTCGGTCAGGGCATTTCGAACGCTGTGGGCTTTGCCATGGCCGAAGAAATCCAGCGCGCGCATTACGGCAAGAAGGTTGTTGATCACTATACCTACGTTATCGCAGGCGACGGTTGCCTGATGGAAGGTGTCAGCCAGGAAGCCATCACGCTGGCCGGTCGTCATGAACTGAGCAAACTGATCGTCTTCTGGGACAACAACAACATCACCATCGACGGTACGGTCGATATTGCCGATCGCACAGATCAGGTGCGTCGTTTTGCGGCTTCGGGCTGGCATGTGATCGAGATCGATGGCCATGATCCAAAGGCCATTGATGCGGCCATTATCGACGCGAAGAAGTCCAGCAAGCCGACCATGATCGCATGTGAAAGCCACATCGCGCTGGGTCATGCAGCACAGGATACGTCAAAAGGCCACGGCGCGCTGACGGATCAGGATCAGCTGAAGGCTGCAAAAGAAGCCTATGACTGGCCCCATGACGCGTTCGAGGTGCCTGCAAACGTGAAATCCGCATGGGAAGCTATTGGTGCCCGTGGTGCTTCTGAACGAGCAGCGTGGGAAGAGCGTTTCGCGCAACTTTCCGAACGCAAGCAGGCCGAGTTCAACCGTGCCTACGCGTTTGAAGCACCAAAGAAACTGGCTGGCGCCATCCGCGCGTTCAAAAAGCAAGTTTCGGAAGATCAGCCTAAGCTGGCCACCCGCGCGTCGTCTGAAAAGATTCTGAACGTCGTGAACCCGATCATGACCGAAACTGTTGGCGGCTCGGCTGACCTGACCGGTTCGAACAACACCAAATCGGCCGATATGGGTGTCTTCCTGCCGGAAAACCGCAAGGGTCGTTACATCCACTACGGTATCCGCGAGCACGGCATGGCCGCTGCGATGAACGGTATGGCGCTGCATGGTGGCATTCGCCCCTATGGCGGTACGTTCATGGCCTTCACCGACTATGCCCGCCCGTCCATGCGTCTGGCGGCCCTGATGAAAATCCCGTCGGTCTTCGTGATGACCCATGACTCCATCGGTCTGGGCGAAGATGGCCCGACCCACCAGCCGGTTGAACATCTGGCCATCTCGCGTGCAACGCCTAACACCTATGTGTTCCGCCCCGCTGACACAGTTGAAACAGCCGAAGCGTGGGAACTGGCGCTGACCTTCAAGGACAGCCCGTCGGTCCTGTCGCTGACCCGTCAAGGCGTGCCGACAGTGCGCACTCAGCACAAAACCAAGAACCTTGTTGCGCAAGGTGCTTATGTTCTGGCCGAAGCCGAAGGCAAACGTCAGGCCATCCTGATCGCCACCGGGTCCGAAGTGTCACTGGCCATGGAAGCCAAGGCAATGCTTGAGGCCGACGGCATCGGCACACGCGTCGTCTCGATGCCCTGTATGGAACTGTTCGCGCAGCAGGACGAAGCCTATCGCAAGCGCGTTCTGCCCGCTGGCCCCGTGCGCGTCGGCATCGAAGCCGCTGTTCGCGCAGGTGGCTGGGACCGTTGGTTGTTGGGCGAGCGTGGCCGCGAAGCCAAAGCCGGCTTCATCGGCATGTCGAGCTTTGGCGCATCAGCCCCGGCTGGCGAGCTTTACAAGCATTTCGGCATCACCGCGGAGGCGACTGTAGCCAAGGTCAAAGAACTTCTGGGGCTATAAAACAGACCCAACTGATCAAGCAAAGGGCGGCCTTGGCCGCCCTTTTCATTTGGGTTCAGCCTTAACCCGAAGTGCAAGTTCTTCATAGGCTTTCAGAGCATAATCCAATCGCAACTCATACCGTCCTTGCACCACCACTTTCTCAGGTGCTTGCAGGCCGAGGCAAGACAACGCCTGGCGAAGATGTGTTCCTGACAACGGAACATAAGTAGCCGATTGACCCGCTAAAGCGTTGTAAAAGCGTCCGCCGACCCAACAGCTACGCTTCTGCGCCCTGAAAGCGGTATCAACCCGAAAATGCAAGAAACTGTACAGCTCGGATTCATCGAATGGGACTTCGTCTGCCGCAACACTCAAAGCAGATAGAATTGAGGATCTGCCGTTTATTCCGCGCGTGCCGACTTTTCTAATAAGCGGGCCATCGATGGTCGTGCCCAGACGGTAACGGGTCAATTCAGTGTTTCGCATTCTTACTTAACAGTGGTGCTATGATCCGGGTCGCCACAGGGATCAAAACCAATCCCCATGCCAAACCAAATACGCCATCCATTGTGGCCTTGGAAATCCATTCAACCGCGCCCACCCACTGTTCAGAGACGGAATGTCCAATGGCATATGCCCAATCGTGGATGTGATGACCCAACCAGCCAAAGCCCAGAACCTCCATCCCGTGGATGACGATCGAGCCTCCCACCCACAGCATCGCTGCAGTTCCAACAATGGACAGTGTTTTCATCACGCCGGGCATTGCCTTGACCAACCATCGGCCCAGACCGCGACCAATAGGTGTCGGCGCGTTCTGCGCCAGATAAAGCCCGACATCATCCATTTTCACGATCAGCGCGACGGACCCATAAACGGCGACCGTCACCCCTATTCCCACGACGGCCAGCGTCGCGGCCTGCATCCACAGGTTAGGCGCTTCGATCGCCGCCAAGGCAATCGTCATTATCTCAGCCGACAGGATAAAGTCCGTCTTGATCGCGCCCTTTACCTTTTGTTCTTCCAAATGACCGGGGTCACGAACGTCCATGTCCTGTTCAATGGCGTGGCTGCCATGGGGGAACAAGACGTGAAATATCTTCTCAGCGCCTTCAAAACAAAGGTAAGACCCGCCAATCATGAGTAGCGGGGTGATCAGCCAGGGCGCGAAATTGGCAAGTAGCAGCGCCACTGGCAGCAACAGTATGATCTTGTTGAAAATCGACCCGCGTGCAATGCGCCAGATGATCGGCAACTCGCGTGCGGGTGCAAACCCCTGAACATATTTCGGTGTAACCGCCGCGTCGTCGATGATGACCCCGGCAGTCTTGGCCCCAGCCTTACCTGCCGCCGCAACCACGTCGTCGACCGAAGCGGCCGCCACTTTGGCAATTCCCGCCACATCGTCCAAAAGGGCCAACAGTCCGCTCATCTCGTGTCCTTTCCTGTCACGTGCCGCACCCGGACCCTACCTGATCTCTCAGCTAGCGCAAGCGTTAGCGCAATCGGCGCAGGTTTGCGCTAACACCTTAAAAATATGCCGTTTTTGCCCTTTTGAGATTCCCATTTCGCCGCTATATGGCCCACAACGCAAGCGCATCTGGAGACGTCACATGACCATCAAGGTCGGTATCAATGGTTTTGGCCGTATTGGCCGCTGCACCCTGTCGCACATCGCCGCTTCGGGGCGCAACGACATCGAAGTGATCAAAGTCAACGCCACCGGCCCGTTGGAAACCTCGGCGCACCTGCTGAAGTACGACAGTGTTCACGGGCGTTTCCCGCGTGAGGTTTCCATCGAGGGCGACACCATGGATCTGGGCCGCGGCCCAATGCAGATGTTCTCGACCTACGACATGAACGAGCTGGACTGGGAAGGCTGCGACGTCGTTCTGGAATGCACCGGCAAGTTCAACGACGGCAACAAGGCCAAAACTCACCTTGAGCGCGGCGCCGGCAAAGTTCTGCTGTCTGCCCCTGGCAAGAATGTCGACAAGACCATCGTCTTTGGCGTGAACCACAACACGCTGACCGCAAACGACAACATGGTTTCGAATGGCTCTTGCACCACAAACTGCCTGGCACCGCTGGCCAAGGTTCTGGACGAAGGTATCGGCATCGAAAACGGCATCATGACCACGATCCACGCCTATACCGGCGATCAGCCGACCCTGGACCGCCGCCACAGCGACCTGTACCGCGCCCGCGCCGCTGCAATGTCGATGATCCCGACCTCGACCGGAGCCGCCAAGGCGTTGGGCGAAGTTCTGCCAAACCTGAAAGGCCGTCTGGACGGGTCCGCGATCCGCGTCCCTACCCCGAATGTATCGGCCGTAGACCTGACCTTCCGTGCCGCGCGCGATGTAACCGTCGAGGAAGTCAACGCTATCGTCGAAGAAGCCGCCAAAGGACCGATGCAGCGCGTACTGGGTTTTGAGCCCGCGCCGCTGGTCTCAACCGATTTCAACCACACCGAAGAAAGCTCGATCTTCGCGCCGGATCAGACCCGCGTTGTCGACAATCGCTTGGTCCGTGTTCTGGCATGGTATGACAACGAATGGGGCTTCTCGGTTCGTATGGCCGATGTGGCCGTTGCGATGGGCCGTCTTAACTGACCCTTCGGACTTCGCTTGTACCTTAATGCCCGCTCAGGTTATCTGGGCGGGCATTTTTGTTCGGAACGGCCATGACCAATCAAATCGCCATCTGGCTCGGCATCCTTCTGCTTGGGGGCGTGATGTTGGACATGACGCTGTATAGCGGCGACCACCTGCTGTTCCTTGCCAAGAAGCTCTACGAATTTCTAGACTGGCTCGCTTTCTGGCGCTGACCGAGGTTTTTCTTGACTCTTTCGTTGATCTGGAGTTGTTAGCGCTAACTAATCTGACAGAGAAATTTCGACGGAGCAGACCATGACCCTGAAACTTGCGATCAACGGATTTGGACGGATTGGGCGCGGGGTTCTGCGCGCAGTTATGGAAAGCGGCCGCACAGACGTTGAAATCGTTGCGATCAACGATCTGGGCAAGCCCGATATGAACGCGCATCTGTTTGAGTTCGACAGTGTGCATGGTCGCTACGCCAACCCGGTTACACTCAGCGATGCAGGTTTGGATGTGGGTCGTGGTCCGATCCGTCTGACCAGCGAACGCAACCCCGAAGACCTGCCGTGGTCGGATATTGATGTCGTTCTGGAATGCACCGGTGTGTTCCGTACCCGAAAAGCCGCCGAACGTCACTTCAAGAACGGCTCGAAAAAAGTTCTGATCTCGGCCCCGGCCCGCGGTGACGGTAACGTCAAAACCGTCGTGTTTGGTGTGAACGATCACGAACTGACTGCCGAAGACTTGGTCGTGTCGAACGCATCCTGCACCACCAACTGCCTGTCTCCGGTTGCCGCGGCCTTGGATGCCGGGCTTGGAATCAAGCACGGCAACATGACAACTGTTCACGCTTATACCGCCAGCCAGCCGGTACATGATTTGGTCGGAAAAGACCCTTACCTGTCGCGCGCCGCTGCGTTGTCGATGATCCCCACAACAACAGGCGCGGCCGCTGCTGTTGGTCTGGTTCTGCCACAACTTCAAGGCAAACTGACAGGTCAGGCGATCCGTGTCCCGACCCCGAACGTTTCAGTCGTTGATCTGGTGGCCGAGGTTTCCCGCCCAACCACCGAAGAGGAAGTGAACCAGCTGTTTATTGATGCCGCCGCCAAAATCCCCGGCGTGTTGGCGGCAGAAAGCCGTCCGTTGGTTTCCATTGACTTCAACCACGACCCGCACAGCTCGACCGTGTCGCTGGCCGAAACCAAAGTCACCGATGGCACACTTGTTCGCGTATTGGCCTGGTACGACAATGAATGGGGATTCTCGAACCGGATGCTGGATACAGCTGCCGCGATGGGCGCCCTAACCTAACCGTTCTTTCAGCGCGGTGTTGACGCGGGGCGTGACGAATTTCGACACGTCCCCATTCAACCGGGCGATTTCCTTGACCAGCTTCGAGGCAATTGCCTGATGGCGCGCTTCTGCCATCAGAAAGACAGTCTCGATTGAATCGTCCAATGCACGGTTCATTCCAACCATTTGGAATTCGTACTCAAAGTCTGCGACCGCCCGCAAACCGCGCACAATGATCTGTGCACCCACGTCACGCGCGCAGTCAATCAGCAGGTTTTCAAATGGATGGGCGATAATCTCGGTGCCTGTCTGCTCAGAGAGTTGAGCGCATTCGGCTTCGATCATAGCCACGCGCTCTTCCAACGAGAATAAAGGTCCTTTATCTCGATTTATCGCAACGCCGATCACCAGTTTGTCTACCAATGCAGACGCCCTACGGATGATGTCGATATGCCCCATGGTTATGGGATCGAAAGTGCCCGGATATAATCCAACCCGCATCGCGCCCTCCTGCGCAACAAAATTTCTGCGCAAGCAAACATAACTTTGCTGCAGGTGCAAGTGATTGCTGAAGCAACCCTTGCCGTCAGTGCCCCATTATCATGCCTTCCAAAGCATCTTTTTCCATGGCCAGTTCTGCCAGCTGTGCCTTCACGACATCGCCGAGTGTGACAATGCCGACCAGCTTGCCATCTTCCACCACCGGCATATGGCGGAACCGCCCTTCTGTCATGCGGGACATGATGTCTTGGACCGTCGCCTGACGGGTCGTCGTGACAAGATCTTGCGTCATATAGGACTGGACCGGCTGGTTCAGGCAGCCACTGCCACTGGCCGCCAGTTCCCGGACGATGTCACGTTCAGACAGGATGCCGGACGCGGTTTCACCGCCGTCTTCGGAAATGATGACCGTCCCGATCCGCTTCTCCGCAAGAATCTTCGAGGCCTCCGAGACCGTCGCCGTTGGCGCAACTGTCACAACGCCGTCTGTCGCTTTGGACTTCAGGATGGCCTGTACTAACATTAAGAATACCTCCGGAAATAATGACACTTATTCCAAAGCGTTGCGCGATTGTTGCGACCTGTCAAGCGTCGGCCTCTGCTTCCAAACGAAGCACTTCCTCGCGAATACCGCGTGTCAGGGCATCAGCAAAGCGGTTCAACCGTTCGTTGCGCTGATCTCCTTCGTGCCGAACAAGATAGAAACTGCGCGTCAAACTCACTTGATCCGTCAGGATTTTCCGCAGATCGGGATGGAATGGCAGCGTGAAGTCATGGGCCACACATACCCCGGTTCCCAGCGTGACCTGACGCAATTGGACCGAGACCGAGTTCGATGCAAGCGCGACACGGTCAATACCTATGTCATTGAGGTAATCCAGCTCTCGGTCAAAGATCATGTCGGGAATGTACCCGATCAACCTGTGCTCTTTCAGATCCGCCACAGATTGGATCGGGCCATTCAGTTGAAGATAGTCTTCCGTCGCAACCATGTGCAGTTTGTAGTCGCTGATTTTTTTTACCCGCAACTGCCCGGCTGTTGGCGCGCTCACTGTCACGGCCATATCCGCCTCGCGTCGAGACAGGTTAATGACCCGAGGCAGGGCAAGTATCTGAATGTCCAGATCAGGGTTCGCATCGCTGATTTTCGCGCAGACCTGCGGCAACAGGTAATTGGCGCTGCCATCGGGCGCACCGATCCTGATCTGGCCACTCAGCGATTTCGTTGACCCGGCCACCGCCCCGGCGGCCGCACGCATCGCTTCTTCGGCGTGCAGCCCATGTTCCAAAAGGCGTTGTCCCGCAGGCGTCAGAACGTAACCCTGCTGCGATTTGGTGAACAAAGTTGATTCCAACGTGGATTCGAGCCGGGCCACGCGACGCCCCACAGTAGCAGGATCAATCTTCAGTATGCGACCGGCAGACGACAGGCTTTCTTCCCGTGCCACAGCCAAAAATATTCGCATATCGTCCCAATTTGGGGTCATCCCGCCCTCTTTTGCATTTTTGCAAAACTCTTTTGAGACATTGCCTCTGTTCGCGGGATTTCTGCAAGCCTATTCTGCGCGCAAACCTATCGGAGGAGCTCTTGATGCAAGACCTGACCCATTTTTTAAACGGCGAAATGGTTGCCGGAACATCCGGTCGTTTCGACGACGTTTACAACCCGGCGACCGGCGAAGTTCAGTACAAATGCCCGATGGCCAGCGCGGCAGAAACCACCGCGGCCATTGAAGCCGCTGCCGCTGCCCAACCCGCATGGGGCGCGACCAACCCGCAAAAGCGTGCACGGGTTATGATGGCCATGGTTGGCCTGATGAACCGCGACATGGACAAGCTGGCCGAGGTCCTGAGCCGCGAGCATGGTAAAACCATCCCCGACGCCAAGGGCGACTTGCAGCGTGGTCTCGAAGTGATTGAATACTGCATCGGCGCGCCGCAGATGCTGAAAGGTGAATACACCGACAGCGCCGGCCCCGGTATTGACATGTACTCGATGCGTCAGCCTCTGGGCGTTGTTGGTTCGATCATGCCGTTCAACTTCCCCGCCATGATGCCGCTTTGGCACGTAGGCCCGGCGCTTGCCTGTGGAAACGCGGTGGTTCTGAAACCGTCCGAGCGTGACCCATCCGTTCCGCTGATGCTGGCAGAACTCTTTGTCGAAGCCGGTCTGCCCAAGGGTGTGTTCCAGGTCGTGAACGGCGACAAGGAAGCCGTTGATACGATCCTCGACAGCGAAATCATCCAAGGCGTAAGCTTTGTGGGGTCTACCCCGATTGCGCAATATATCTACAGCCGTGCAACCGCCAACGGCAAACGCGCTCAGTGTTTTGGCGGCGCCAAAAACCACATGATCGTGATGCCAGACGCTGACTTGGACCAGGCGGCCGACGCGCTGGTCGGTGCCGGTTTCGGCGCGGCAGGCGAACGCTGCATGGCTGTATCCGTGGCAGTTCCGGTTGGCGAAGAAACCGCCGACAAGCTGATCGAAAAGCTGATCCCGCGTGTCGAAAAGCTGAAAGTTGGCCCTTACACTGCTGGTGATGATGTAGACATGGGGCCGGTTGTGACCGGTGCTGCCAAAGAACGAATCCTGGGCCTGATCAACTCGGGCGTAGAGCAAGGCGCCAAACTGGTTGTCGACAACCGTGACTTCAGCCTGCAGGGCTATGAAGATGGCTTCTTTGTTGGCCCGCATCTGTTCGACCACGTCACCCCGGACATGGACATCTACAAACAGGAAATCTTTGGCCCTGTCCTGTCCACTGTGCGTGCCGGTTCTTACGAAGAAGCGCTGAAATTGGCGATGGACCATGAATATGGCAACGGCACCGCGATCTTCACCCGTGACGGTGATACCGCGCGTGATTTTGCCAGCCGGATCAATATCGGCATGGTCGGCATCAACGTTCCGATCCCGGTTCCGCTGGCCTATCATACCTTTGGCGGCTGGAAGAAATCGATGTTTGGTGACCTGAATCAACACGGCCCTGACAGCTTTAAGTTCTATACCCGCACCAAGACCGTCACATCCCGGTGGCCATCGGGCATCAAGGAAGGTGGCGAGTTCAACTTCAAAGCCATGGACTGATCTGAACTGCCATTGAATTTTCAAGCCCGGCCCGAATTTGGGCCGGGTTTTTTGCATCTTTTCGCCGATAAACCTGTCTGCGGCCTCGCCTTCACAAGAAATTCAGACATGGCCCACTGGAAAAATACCTCCAAGACAAATATTTTATCCGGCAAGTGTGTACCGAGCAGTAAAATTATCGGAGGCAGTCTTGTCCCAATCTCGTATGACCCGTCGTTCCGCCTTGTTGGGCGCTGCATCTTTGCTGGCGACCCCCGCCCTTGTTCGGGCGCAAAGCACAGATGCTTTCCCGGAAACGGAAGATGCCATCAGCACGCAATTGCCGGTGCGCCGCAACGTGTCTTCATTTTCTCAACAGAACTGGCAGGATCACTTTGATGAGCTTGGCGTGGGCTGCCTGCTGGCCGATATCACCAGCCGCGCCGTGCATTACTGGAGCCCGGACGGAACCTACAAGCTTTACCCAAGTTCGGTCCCGATGAGTGAAGAGCTCACTAAACGCGGGTACACAAGAGTTGTGCGCAAAACCGAATTCCCAAGCTGGACGCCGACGGCATCCATGCGCGAGCGCGATCCCTCATTGCCTGTACGGATGGAAGGTGGCGACCCTGGCAACCCATTGGGCACCCGTGCCATGTATCTGGGCTGGCCAGCTTATCTGGTTCACGGCACACATGACACGCGCAAGATTGGCCGTCAGAGTTCGTCCGGATGTATCGGGCTCTACAATCAGCACGTGGAAGAACTGTATCCGCTGGTTCAGATTGGGACACAGGTGCGTCTGGTCTGATTTGCTTATCATTAAAAGCAAAAGCCCCGGTCAATCGCCGGGGCTTGGATGTTTTGAGACGTGGTTTATTCCGGCAGGATAACTGCGTCGACCACGTGAATCACACCGTTGCTGGCCTCAATATCGGCCTGCACAACCTTGGCATCGTTCACTTTCACCCCGTTTCTCGCGTTTACGCTCAAACGGTCGCCCTGAACTGTCAGAACCTTGGCGCGCTTGCCAGCAATGTCGCCGGACATCACCTTGGCAGGAACCACGTGGTAGGTCAGGATCGATACAAGCTGATCCTTGTTCTCGGGCAGCAGCAGGGATTCCACCGTACCCTCGGGCAATGCTGCGAACGCCTCATCAGTTGGGGCAAATACGGTGAATGGGCCATCGCCCTTCAAAGTATCAACCAGACCAGCGGCCTGAACGGCAGCGACCAAGGTGTTGAACGATCCAGCGGCAACGGCTGTATCAACAATGTCAGCGGCCTGCGCCTTAAGCGGCATGGCAAAAGCAAGTGCGGCGGCTGCGCCCATGAATGTGCGACGGAACATAGCTGTCTTCTCCTCTCCAGCGTGTTATGGAAAGGGGTACGGACCTTTTGCCGCAGCGGATCACTCTGAGATCATTTTTCTTTGAGTTGCACCCAGATGCTCTGAGCCCGCCCCTCAGCCAAAAACGGCAAGGCGGCAACGGCACCCGGGCGATCCTGTTGAAGGTAATATCCCGGCCAAAGCATTGAATACGCATCAGATTGTAGCAACGCGTGCAGCATGTACTGCTCTCCCCAGCCCGGGCAATCATAGAAGAAACGTTTGGGATATTCGTAGGGTAAAAAAACGTCGTGCACATGAATAACGACGCCGGGTTTCAGCGCCGGAATGATGCGACAGAATAGGTGGGCGACGTCATTGCTCATCCTGACGACATGGCTTGAATCGATGAATAGAACATCTCCGGCTTCAAGCTCGGCAAACAGCGATGGGTCGACCTCTTCAAGACGTTTTTGTTCGAAGTGGTCCACGACATGGGCAATGTCGGCACGCGGGTATGGGTCAATCGCGGTGATCTCTGTGTCCAACCCGCCGTCAATAATTGCCTGCCGGGTCACGCGGGTTGAGTTCCCGCACCCCACCTCGATCACGCGCTTGGGCTGAAAGCGTCGGATCATCAGATACAAGGCATCTGCATCCGGGCTGTCGTAATAGCCGTTGCCTGTGCGATAGCCAGTCTGATTGCACGCCGGATCTTTCAACGCCTGCAAATCCGCCTTGTGACGGTCATATTCCGCCACCAGTTGCGCGATATCGAACCCTTCCATACCCGGAGATAACGCATAGGCCGGGCGTGTCAGCCCTCCGGCAGCTTCAAAAGCCTCAAGCCGCGCGCGCTCTTCCTGTTCGGTAACCTTGTCGATCAACCTCACCCCCAACTCGTCCAGAGCGGCGTTAATCTTTGGGAATTTTCTGGGCTTCACGGCGATGGCTCCACGGTGTTTGCTGATCCGTTCCTTACAATTGCCGCCTGTACCTGTGCAAGGACAAGCCGGTCAAACCCTTGGCAAGAAGCAAATTTCCGTATTCACTGGATCGCACGACAGACAAAGGGGTCGCCATGCAGCAGGAATTCACACTGGGCATTGAAGAAGAGTATCTTCTTGTGGATCGCGACAGCCTGCAATTGTCCGAAGCGCCCGAAGCGCTGATGGAGGCCTGTCAAAACGATTTCGAAGGTCAGGTGAGCCCCGAGTTCCTGCAATGTCAGATTGAAGTCGGAACGCGCCCACACACGACAATCGCCTCGGCGCGGGAAGACCTCAAACGCCTGCGTTCCTGCGTGTCGAAACGGGCTGCTGACTATAATCTGTCCCCGATCGCTGTATCCTGTCATCCCTTTGCGAACTGGAAGGATCAACACCACACCCGTAAGGAACGCTATGACGCTTTGCAACACGCGCTGGGGGGCGTGGCACGTCGCATGCTGATCTGCGGGATGCATGTGCATGTCGGGGTCGAAGACCCTGCCCTGCGTGCCGATCTGATGCCGCAGCTGTCTTACTTTTTGCCCCATCTTCTGGCGCTGTCCACATCGTCCCCCTTTTGGAATGGCGAAGACACCGGCCTGTCCTCGTATCGCCTGACCGTATTCGACAACCTGCCCCGCACCGGCCTTCCCCCAATCTTCGGCAGTTGGAGTGAATATGAGCGCACCACGGGTATTCTTGTGGATCTGGGCGTGATCGAGGACACAACCAAAATCTGGTGGGACCTGCGCCCGTCGCATCGTTTCCCCACGCTTGAAACGCGGATTATGGATGTACAGCCCCGACTGGAACACACCCTGTCCCTGGCGGCACTGGTTCAGGCGTTGACCCGAATGTTGTGTCGACTGAAAGACCGTAACCTGCGCTGGCGGCAATATGATCGCTTCCTCATCGGAGAAAACCGCTGGCGCGCACAGCGCTATGGCGTGGGCGAAGGGCTGATTGACTTCGGCGACCGGTCGGTCAAACCAATGTCCGAACTGATCGGCGACCTGATGGGTTTGTTGGCCGAAGACACCGAAGCGCTTGGCACGATGACCGAACTGGCGCGTCTACGGCAGATCGCTGAAAACGGCACCTCAGCCACCCGTCAACGCCGCGTTCACGCCGAGGCCGTGGCGCGTGGAGATGATCCGGGGCAAGCTGTCGTGCGTCACCTGATCGAAGAATTTCACACGGATCTCTAGGCTTCTCCTCTCTCTTCGCGACCCATTGTTGAGCCTGCAAAATTTCTGTAAGAATTCGGAAATAAACAACCGTTCAATTCATTGCCGACGGGAGGGAGCGCCATGGATTTCGCACTCAGCGAGGAACAGACAGCCATTTTCGACATGGCACACGCGTTTGGGCAGGAGAACATTGCACCTTTTGCGCGGCAGTGGGAATCCGATGGCACTATTCCGAAATCGCTTTGGCCACAAATCGGCGAGCTTGGTTTTGGGGCGTTGTATGTATCCGAGGACAGCGGTGGTTCGAACCTGACCCGTCTGGATGCCACCTTGGTATTCGAGGCATTGTCGATGGCCTGCCCTTCGGTCGCTGCGTTCCTGTCGATCCACAACATGTGCGCCAAGATGTTGGACAATTTCGCAGACGATGACCTCAAGGCACGCATCATGCCTGATGTCCTAAGCCTCAATACAGTTTTGAGCTATTGCCTGACCGAACCCGGTTCCGGCTCGGACGCGGCGGCCTTGAAGACCCGCGCTGAACGCACGAACGAAGGCTATACGTTGAACGGCACCAAGGCGTTCATCTCAGGCGGCGGATACTCCGACGCCTATGTCTGCATGGTGCGTACAGGCCAAGATGGCCCCAAAGGTATTTCAACCGTTTATGTCGAGGACGGCACACCGGGTCTCAGCTTTGGAGCACTGGAAGAGAAAATGGGCTGGAAAAGTCAGCCTACCGCGCAGGTGCAATTCGATGATTGCAAAATCCCGGCTAGCAACCTTGTCGGCACCGAAGGCGACGGGTTCAAATACGCCATGATGGGCCTCGACGGCGGGCGACTGAACATCGCGGCCTGTTCGCTTGGCGCCGCACAGGCCGGGCTGGATAAGACATTGCAATACATGTCCGAACGCAAGGCGTTTGGCCAATCCATTGATCAATTCCAGGCCCTTCAGTTCCGCTTGGCGGATATGGAGATTGAATTGCAAGCAGCACGGACTTTCCTGCGCCAAGCCGCGTGGAAACTGGACAACGGAGCGCCTGATGCCACGAAATTCTGCGCGATGGCCAAGAAATTCGTGACCGAAACCGGATCGAAAGTGGTGGATCAGTGCCTACAACTGCATGGCGGTTATGGCTATCTTGCCGATTACGGCATCGAAAAGCTTGTGCGCGATCTTCGCGTGCATCAGATACTGGAAGGCACGAATGAGATCATGCGCGTGATCGTATCGCGCCAGATGCTTGCCAACCGCTGAGGCCCCTATGTCAGACATCGAAATCCGCACCACAGGCCGTGCCGGACGCATCACCCTGACACGCCCACATGCTTTGAACGCATTGAGTTACGAGATGTGCATGGCCATCGATACGGCGATGCGCAACTGGCGCGAAGATGATGCCGTTGATCTGATCATTCTGGACGCCGAAGGGGAAAAAGCCTTTTGCGCGGGCGGTGACATCGCCGAGCTTTATGAAACCGGTACTAAAGGCGACTATGCCTACGGACAGACATTCTGGCGCGACGAATACCGCCTGAATGCGATGATTTTTGAGTACCCCAAGCCGGTCATCAGTTTTCTTCAGGGTTTTACCATGGGCGGCGGTGTCGGTATTGGGTGCCACGGCAGCCATCGCGTTGTCGGGGAAAGCTCCAAAATCGCGATGCCCGAATGCTCGATTGGTCTGGTGCCGGATGTGGGCGGCTCGCTGATGCTGGCGCTCGCCCCCGGTCGATTGGGCGAGTTTCTGGGAACAACCGGGTTCCGAATGGGGCCTGCGGATGCAATTCTGGCGGGGTTCGCGGACCATTACATCCCTCAATCGCGCTGGTCCGATCTGATTGAGATGCTGGAAGCTTCGGGTAACGCGGGCCTGATCTCGCAGCACGCCGAAACCCCACCCGCCGGAGAACTGGCCGGGTTGCGGGCCGACATTGATCAGCATTTCTCGGGCGAAACGCTGGGCGACATCGTGACAAGCCTGCGCAACAGTGACCAGGAGTTTTCGCAGAAAACCCTAGCGACATTGGGAAAAAACGCCCCCCTTTCCACGGCCTGTACGGTTGAGATGTTGCATCGTCTGCGCGGTCCCGCATTGTCCATACGGCGTGCCCTGGACCTGGAATACCGTTTCACCCACCGGTCGATGGAACACGGTGACTTTCTGGAAGGTATTCGCGCGCAGATCATCGATAAAGACCGCAGCCCAAACTGGCAGTTTGCCGATATGAACGTCCCTTTGACGGCCGTTTCGAAAATGTTGCAACCGCTGGGTGCGGATACCCTGACTTTTGAGGAGGACTAAAAGATGCAGATCGGTTTCATAGGGCTGGGAAATATGGGCGCGCCCATGGCGGCCAACCTGGCAAAGGCCGGGCATCAGGTTCAAGGGTTTGATACAGCAGGCGTCACCGTGGAAGGTGTCACTCAGGCCAAAACAGCGTCTGACGCGGTTGCAGGGGCGGACGCGGTCATTACCATGCTGCCGAACGGCTCTATTTTACGGGCTGTCGCGGATCAAGTCATTCCTGCCATGTCGAAAGGGGCTGTGCTGATCGACTGCTCGACCGTTGACGTGGACAGCGCGCGTGCGGTTGCCGATCAGGCCATTGGTTCGGGGCTTCTGTCCGTGGACGCACCCGTTTCAGGCGGTATTGGCGGAGCTTCAGCGGGAACGCTGACGTTCATGGCCGGTGGATCGGAAGACGCATTCGCAAAAGCTGCCCCCCTGTTCGAGATCATGGGGCAAAAAGCAGTTCATTGCGGCGAAGCCGGGGCCGGACAAGCCGCCAAGATCTGCAACAACATGATTCTTGGCGTCACCATGATCGCCACCTGCGAGGCTTTTGCATTGGCGGACAAACTGGGGCTGGACCGGCAAAAGATGTTCGACGTGGTCAGCACATCGTCGGGCTATAGCTGGACGATGAACGCCTATTGCCCTGCCCCCGGCGTTGGCCCGCAAAGCCCTGCTGACAATGACTACACGCCTGGATTCGCTGCTGAGCTTATGCTGAAAGACCTGCGTCTCAGCCAGCAAGCCGCAGACAGCGCTGATGCGGATACTCCGATGGGTCAGGTCGCGACTGCCCTTTACGAGCAGTTTGTCGAAAACGAAGACGGACTGGGCCGCGATTTCAGCGCGATGCTTCCACGCTTCGAAAAACGCGGGCGCGAATAGGCAATCGGCGGCCTCTTGCCCAACCATTTGACAGGCTATCGGCAAGGGGCCATCTATCCAGTCATGTTCCGAGGCGTCTTCAGCCTGTTCGCAAAGGAAAGCGGCATGACAAAATACCTGGTGACAATTGCGATGCTTGCAGCGATGGCGCTTGCCCCTGTTACAGCCGTAGCCAAAAACAAAAATGGACATTGCCCACCGGGTTTGGCCAAAAAGTCCATTCCTTGCGTGCCTCCGGGACAAGCCAAAAAGATCTACCGGAATGGTGATTTCATCCGCAACGATTATCGTTGGATCGACAATCCGTACCGCTATGGGCTGAACCGGAACTATTCCTATATTCGCGCGGGCGACTATGTGTACCGGGTCGATCCCGATACGCGCAAGGTCCTGAACCTGATCGGTGCGGTTGCCGATATTCTGAACTAAGCTGGCAGGTCAGCGGCTATTCTGCCGCGACGCGCGCGTTGTCCAACATCGATTTCAGGTAGCGCCCGGTATGGCTGCGCTCGACCGTGGCGACCTCTTCGGGTGTGCCAACGGCAACAATCTCACCACCGCCATCGCCACCCTCGGGACCAATGTCGATGATATGATCTGCGGTTTTCACCACGTCCAGATTGTGCTCGATCACCACAACCGTGTTACCCTGATCGACCAGTTCGTGCAGCACTTCCAACAGTTTACGCACGTCTTCGAAATGCAGACCCGTGGTCGGTTCATCCAGGATGTAAAGCGTCCGCCCGGTTGAACGTTTCGACAGTTCCTTGGACAGCTTCACGCGTTGTGCTTCGCCACCAGACAACGTGGTGGCCTGTTGCCCAACCTTGATATAGCCCAGCCCAACGCGGGCCAAAGCATCCATCTTGTCCCGGATCGACGGCACGGCCTTGAAGAACTCCTGCGCGTCTTCCACCGTCATATCAAGCACATCCGCGATGGACTTGCCCTTGAACTTGATCTCAAGCGTCTCGCGGTTGTAGCGCGCGCCTTTGCAGGTCTCGCAGGTGACATAAACGTCGGGCAGAAAGTGCATTTCGATCTTGATGACACCGTCACCCTGACACGCCTCGCACCGGCCACCCTTCACGTTAAAGCTGAAGCGACCGGGCTTGTACCCCCGCGCTTTCGCCTCGGGCAACCCGGCAAACCAGTCGCGGATCGGCGTGAAGGCCCCGGTGTAAGTCGCTGGATTTGAACGCGGAGTCCGCCCGATTGGGCGTTGATCAATGTCGATGACTTTATCCAGATGCTCAAGCCCCTTGATCGTCTCGCACGGCGCCGGAGTTTGACGGGCACCATTCAGGCGCATCGATGCGGTTTTGAACAGTGTTTCAATGGTCAGCGTGGACTTACCGCCACCAGATACCCCTGTCACACAGACAAATTTGCCCAAAGGAAACTCGGCCGTGACGTTCTTGAGGTTGTTGCCCGTGGCTTTTACGACGGTCACTTTCTGCTTCTTGCCCGCACGCCGTTCAACCGGAACCGCGATTTCACGCGTCCCCGCCAAATATTGCCCGGTGATCGAGGCCGCATCACCCGTGATGTCCGCAGGTGTACCATGACTGACAACCTGCCCCCCGTGAACGCCCGCTCCGGGGCCAATGTCGAACACATAATCGGCCTCGCGGATGGCCTCCTCGTCATGTTCGACGACAATCACTGTGTTGCCCTGATCCCGCAGATTCTTGAGCGTGCCCAGCAACCGGTCATTGTCACGCTGATGAAGGCCAATTGACGGCTCGTCCAACACGTAAAGAACCCCAGTCAGACCCGAGCCGATTTGGCTGGCCAGACGAATACGCTGGCTTTCCCCGCCCGACAGTGTTCCACTTGAACGCGACAGCGTAAGGTATTCCAAACCAACGTTATTCAGAAACCCAAGCCGTTCGCGAATCTCTTTCAGAATGGCGCGCGCGATTTCATTTTTCTGCGCGCTCAGGTGGTTCGGCGCGTCCTCGATCCAGGCCAGAGCCTCCCGGATTGACATCTGCACCACTTGCCCAACATGCAGACCCGCGATCTTGACCGCCAGCGCCTCGGGCCGCAGGCGATACCCCTCACATGTGCCGCATGGACGGTTGTTCTGATAACGTTCGAATTCCTCGCGAATCCAAGCGCTGTCCGTTTCACGGTAACGGCGCTCCATATTCGGGATCACGCCTTCAAAACTGCGCGTCACCTGATAAACGCGTCCGCCTTCGTCATAGCGGAACTGGATCTCTTCATCGCCAGAGCCGCGCAGGAACACCTGCTGCACCTTCTGGGGCAGGTCTTTCCATGGCGTGTTCTTGTCGAACTCATAATGCCGTGCAATGGCTTCGATGGTTTGCAGGAAATACGGCGACTTGCCTTTGCGCCATGGCGCCAAGGCCCCGTCATAGAGTTTCAGCGACTGATCCGGTACAACAAGGCGCTCATCAAAGAACAACTCGACCCCCAACCCATCGCAATCAGGGCAAGCCCCAAATGGTGCGTTGAAGGAAAACAGGCGCGGTTCGATCTCGGGGATAGTGAAGCCGCTGACCGGGCAGGCAAAGTTCTCGCTAAAGGTGATACGCTGCGGATCGCCCTCACGCGGGGCAGTTTCCAGAATCGCAATACCGTCTGCCAGATCCAAAGCTGTGCGCAGGCTGTCGGCCAAGCGGGTCTCCATACCCTCTCGGACAACAAGTCGATCCACCACCACATCAATGTCGTGGCGAAACTTTTTGTCCAGCGTCGGTGGTTCATCCAGTTCATAGAACTCACCATCGACTTTGACACGCTGGAACCCTTGCTTGCGCAGCTCCAGGAACTCTTTTTTGTACTCACCCTTGCGATCGCGCACGATCGGGGCCAGCAGATAACCTCGCGTGCCCTCCTCCATGGTCAAGATCCGGTCGACCATGTCCTGTACCTGCTGCGCCTCGATCGGCTGTCCGGTTGCAGGGCTATAGGGTGTTCCGGCGCGAGCGAACAGCAGGCGCAGATAGTCATAGATTTCCGTAACGGTCCCGACAGTAGAACGCGGGTTCTTGGATGTTGTTTTCTGTTCGATGGAAATCGCCGGGCTCAGGCCGCTGATGTGATCCACATCGGGCTTTTCCATCATATCGAGGAATTGACGCGCATAAGCTGAAAGGCTTTCCACATAGCGCCGCTGCCCTTCGGCATAGATGGTATCAAACGCCAGCGAGGACTTGCCCGAACCAGACAAACCGGTGATCACCACCAGCTGATCCCGCGGGATATCAACGTCGATGCTTTTGAGGTTATGCTCGCGCGCGCCGCGCACCTCGATATTCTTCAGCTCAGCCATTTCCGGCCCCCAACAAACACGTCCCTCAGAAATAGGCGAGCAGAGCCGAGTCTCCAACAGAAAAGTTAGAACAAACTGTGAACAGACGGATTATTGCCGACACTTCCTGACATCACGCGCGGCTACAATGCGGCAAACCATCAAATTCAGTAACGTGGGATGTTTCTAACGGGAAAATGGCGCGGTTGACGGGGCTCGAACCCGCGACCCCCGGCGTGACAGGCCGGTACTCTAACCAACTGAGCTACAACCGCGCATCTATTTTCGTGGCCTTTACCCTGGACCAAGGAGTGCAGCGATGGCGCGGTTGACGGGGCTCGAACCCGCGACCCCCGGCGTGACAGGCCGGTACTCTAACCAACTGAGCTACAACCGCCCGCTGCACGTTCACTGCTGAACGTTGGGGTGTATTATGGCTACGCTCGGGCAGCGTCAAGCGGCGTTTTGAAGTTTTTTATCAGAATCCAGATTTTTGTTCGCCCTCCGTTTTTTGCGCGCTGAACAAAGCCAAATCCACTTGCAGCCGAACCGCAGGACAGATATCAACGCGTCCCATGGGTGATTAGCTCAGTGGTAGAGCGCTTCGTTCACATCGAAGATGTCAGGAGTTCAAATCTCTTATCACCCACCATATTTTTCAATATGTTACGTGATTTTTGCGAAGTGTTCTAAGGTCATTTGAACCTAAAAGAACCTAATACCGCACAGCGTCTATCTCAGGCCACCCGGGTAAATTCTCGGGCACCGGTACATCATTGCGTTCCAGCCATTCTTTTATCGCGGACCAATGGTCCTGGGGCTTTGCTGTGTATCTGCGCGAATGCAGATCCGAGATCGAGCGCTGCAATCGCGGATACCACTGAATCTTGAGCTTGAGCTTGTGGGCCTTTGCCCAAACGCGCAGCGCTGCTTCCCAATCGGGAAGCGGGCGAGACTCAAGCTCTTTGTGAAGGTCGAAGGGGATTCTGTTAGGCCAGGTCATGACCGAGATATGAGGTAGGCAGACCGAAGCGGCAAGCACCTCATTTGCCAGAATCAGAATTCCTCGTTTAGGCTTAGCCTATTATTAGGCGGTTGTATACTTGACAAACCCAAAGTGGATTCCCATATCAACATCAAGAAGTTGAGGGAAATGATATGTCCGTTCTGTCCAAAGCCTACATGTACGATGAAGCCGAAG
>NZ_JBXWSB010000010.1:0-67530 GCF_059613205.1 Ruegeria sp. BHSB064 | reverse complement strand
GTGCAGATCAATTCCTTCGAACTGCTCTTTGAAGGCGGGCCATTTGCCTGCAGCCTCTTGCACCCGATTCTCTCCGAAACACCTGTGCCCCTGCTCCAGAACCGCCTGCACGCGTTCATTCGGCTGCACTTTGGACACAGCGATCAGCTTCACTGAGCCAACCGGACGCTCGGACTTGGATTCGGCTTTGGCGATACGTGCGGTGATGTCTTGCAGCGACATAGGATCCTCAATCTGTCTTTGGCGCAGAAAAACACCAAGTCGGCACAAAAGAAAAGGGCGAGTCCGAAGACCCGCCCTCAAACCTTACGGTTCAGATCAGCTTAGAAGTTGAACTGAGCACCGAAGTCAGCAACGATGGTGTCGCTTGCGCAGACGTCACAGTCGTTGCGGCCGATACCACCGCGCAGCGATGCACCGCCACCCAGGTCGTAGATCGCACCGATTGCAACCTGCTGAGTGTCAGCATCCGCGTTACCGTCACCGTAGGTGAACAGCAGGGTGGTTGCAGCGCCCAGGTTGTAGGCTGCCGAAAGACCCCATGCAGTACCGTCGGTCGCTGCAACTTCAGTTGCGTCGTCTGCGACGAACAGGGTACCCGAGAAGTCACCGAATTCTGCGCCCAGGGTCAGAACGGTCAGGCTCGGATCGCTAACACCGGCAACACCCGAGTCAGTCTGACCGTAGGCCAGAGCAGCGGTGATGTTGTTGAAGGTGTAAGTTGCGCTGATGTCCCAACGGTCGTTGCCGTCAACGATCGCAACACCACCAGGTGTCAGAGCGGCAGTGGTCGCGCCTTGGTCGTACGACGCGCCGAAGGCGAAGTCACCAACCGAGTACTGGAAGAATACGCCGTTTGCGCCCGAACCGGTCGAGGAGTATGCCAGGAAGCTGTAGTCAACACCCGAGTACTGACCTGCGAACAGTTCCAGACCAACTTCGTTACCGTAGTAGTTTGCCAGGTTGTCGAACGAACCTGCTACGTTACCGGCGTCAACACGCAGGCCACCGTAGATGACCGAGAAACGTGCGCCGTTCAGGCCAGCAGAGTTTGCTTCGCCAGTGCTGCTGTCTTCGTCAGCTTGCAGACGAACACGGCCTTCGAAGCGAACGCCACCATCGGTTTCAACGATACCGTCGATGTTCAGACGGAAGCGCGATACCAGGATAACGTCGTCCGATGCAACGCCGCCAACTGCACCAGGAATTGCCAGTGCAGCAGTTGCCGAACCACCAGCTGTGGTCGGAACAACTGTCGAAGTTGTCAGAGTGAACGGAACGGACTGGGTACGATCTTCAACGTACCCAATACCAAAACGGCCATAACCGCTGAATCTTACTTCAGCTGCTGCAACGCCTGCGGTCGCAATCAGCGCCGTCGTTGCGAAGAGAACTTTTTTCATCTTGTTTCCCTCGGTTTCAAAAGAGTTATCTACTCGACACATGCCTCGGCATATGTCTCAGCACGGACACCGTTTCGCTCTTTTTGCCCCCATTGCGCAAGCTTGGCATAAGTGCTGCGCCGTCATTGGGGTCAGATTGGTGCAAGGATGCCACAGTCGGTTTCCCCCCAAGTCCAGCCACATACCGGGATTTCACAAGAATAGGCTTGTTGCAGCGGGGGTCCTTGGCTAGGAGTATCCCTTGAATACTGCACAACAAGTGAAACAGGACCTGTTTACAATGCGCCTGCCGACGATTTTGGGATTGATCATGTTGACCGCCGTTGTTTCGGCATGTGGGCAGAATCAAAGCGCCACAACGACCTATACGCCCAATCTTGCAAGCGGGAATTCCGATGAGCGCGAGTTGAACGACCCCAACCGCTCCACATTGTGGGATATCTTCGACCGCAGCACGGCCGAGCAGGTGACAAATGTGAACCGCTACCTGTGGGCAGCTTCTCTTGATGTATTGAGCTTCCTGCCTGTCCAAGAAGTCGACCCATTTACCGGAGTAATTGTAACAGGTTACGGCACACCACCGGGTGGAGGGCGCTCTTACAGAGCCACGGTTCACATCAGCGACCCGGCACTCGCAGCGCGGTCACTGTCGGTTGCCCTGCAATCCAGTGGAGGCTCTCCGGTCAGCGCAGCAACGACGCGTGCTGTGGAGGATGCGATTCTGTCTCGTGCCCGTCAGCTACGCATTGCGGACAACAAGTTCTAGCAACCCGCCGAAAATCACACTAATACCACGCCGGGTTCCTACCCGGCGTTTTCATTCACGAAGGACCGCACGATGTCGCGCTACTCGGCCAACGAAATCGAAGCAAAATGGCAAGAGGCCTGGGACAAGGCCGGAATCTTCACCGCCAACCACAAGGCGGACAAGCCAAAATACTATGTGCTTGAGATGTTCCCCTACCCGTCCGGCCGAATCCATATGGGACATGTGCGCAACTACACCATGGGTGACGTAATCGCGCGGCACAAACTGGCAACCGGCCACAACGTGCTGCATCCGATGGGTTGGGACGCGTTCGGGATGCCTGCCGAAAACGCCGCAATGGCAATTGGTGGTCACCCCAAAGACTGGACTTACGGCAACATCGCCGACATGCGCGGGCAGATGAAGCCTTTGGGCCTGTCCATCGACTGGTCGCGTGAATTTGCCACCTGCGACCCTGAATACTATGGCCAACAACAGGCACTGTTCCTGGACATGCTTGAAGCCGGGCTGGTTTACCGCAAAAACGCCGTGGTGAACTGGGACCCGGTCGACATGACCGTTCTGGCCAACGAACAAGTGGAAAACGGGCGCGGTTGGCGTTCAGGGGCGCTTGTAGAGCGCCGTGAACTGACACAATGGTTCTTTAAGATATCTGATTACTCCGAGGAACTGCTGGACGCGCTGGACACGCTGGACAACTGGCCCGCCAAGGTGCGCCTGATGCAGGAAAACTGGATCGGCAAATCGCGCGGCCTGCAATTCGGCTTTGAACGCACCGATGGTGGCGAGCCGATCACGGTTTATACCACTCGCCCCGATACGCTGCTGGGCGCGTCTTTTGTCGGCATTTCGCCGGATCACCCGATTGCCAAGCGGCTTGAAGCCGAAAGCCCGGAAGTCGCTGAATTCGTGGCCGAATGCCGCAAAGGCGGCACCACCGAAGAGGCCATCGAAACCGCCGAAAAGCTGGGCTATGACACTGGCATTCGCGTCAAGCACCCGCTGGACCCGAACTGGGAACTGCCAGTTTGGATCGCGAATTTCATCCTGATGGATTATGGGACCGGAGCGATCTTTGCCTGCCCGGCCCATGACCAGCGTGATTTGGATTTCTGTCGTAAATACGGCCTGCCGGTGGTCGACACATTCTTTGCGCTGGATGATGACACGCCGGTAGACAAAATTGCGTTCGTGCCGCCCAAGACCGAGAAAGTTCGCTGGGTGAACCATTTCGCCGGTCTGACCGAAGCAACAGGCGACGAAGCGATCAACGCCACCGTCGATTTCGCAGAAAAGGCCGGTTGGGGCGAAGGCGTGACCAAATACCGCCTGCGCGACTGGGGCCTGAGCCGCCAGCGCTACTGGGGTTGCCCGATTCCCGTTGTGCATTGCGACAGCTGCGGTGTAGTGCCAGAGAAGAAAGAGAATCTGCCGGTTCGCCTGCCCGATGATGTCTCGTTTGACAAACCAGGCAACCCGCTGGACCGCCACCCGACCTGGCGCGACTGTGCCTGCCCGAAATGTGGTGCGCCCGCCAAGCGCGAAACCGATACGATGGACACCTTCGTCGATTCGTCCTGGTATTTCGCCCGTTTCACCGCGCCGCGTTCTGAGACGCCAACCGATCTGGCCGAAGCCGAATACTGGATGAACGTCGATCAGTATATCGGCGGCATCGAGCACGCGATTCTGCACCTGCTTTATTCCCGATTCTTTGCACGCGCGATGAACATAACTGGTCATCTGCCGAAAAAAGCTATCGAACCTTTTGATGCGTTGTTCACGCAAGGCATGGTGACGCATGAGATTTACCAGACCCGCGACGCCAACGGTCGCCCGGTCTATCACCTGCCCGAGGATGTGACGGACGGCAAACTGGCCGACGGCACTGAGGTCGAGATCATACCGTCGGCCAAGATGTCCAAATCGAAGAAAAACGTGGTCGACCCGGTCAGCATCATTTCAGCCTTTGGTGCCGATACCGCGCGCTGGTTCGTTTTGTCCGACTCGCCACCCGAGCGGGACGTGGAATGGACCGCGTCAGGAGCCGAAGCGGCCTTTAAACACCTGAGCCGTGTACATCGGATCACGTCCGAAATCGTCGAGTCGGACGTTCCGGCCAATGCCGAGGACGAAGCCCTGCTGCGCGAAATGCACAAGGCGATCCACGACGTGTCGGGTGGCGTCGAATCCTTTGGCTTCAACACATCGATCGCCAAGCTGTATGCCTTCACCAACACACTGGCCAAGTCCAAAGCCGGAACCGCAGCCAAACGCGAATCGGCCAAAACGCTGGCGCAATTGATGTCCCCAATGACGCCCCACCTGTCTGAAGAGCTCTGGCACATGCTGGGCGGTGAAGGTCTGGTGGCAACCGCGTCGTGGCCCGTCGCCGATGAGGCAATGTTGGTTGACGATACCGTCACCCTGCCGATCCAAATCAACGGCAAGCGTCGTGCGGAAATCAGCGTCTCCAAGGATCTGGCCAAGGACGAGGTTGAAAAAATCGCGCTCAGCACCGAAGCTGTCCAAAAGGCGCTGGATGGCAACGCGCCCAAGAAAGTTATCGTAGTTCCGGGCCGGATCGTGAATGTCGTTGTTTAACCGCAGAACCCTTTTGCTGATGCCGCTGGCCGCCTGTTTTCTTGGTGCGGCCTGTGGCTTTCAACCAGTCTACGCGCCCGGGGGAACTGGATCGCAACTCTATGGCAAAGTTGCTGTTTCAGAGCCGAATACTGTCGACAGTTTTCTTTTGGTTCAGAACCTTGAACAACAACTGGGCCGCAGCGCCGACACGGTCAGCGCGTACAAGCTGGATGTTCAGGTCACTACTGCGACGCGCGGCGCTGCGATCACCACAACCAATGAAACGCAGCGGTACACGATCGACGGGAGAGCGCAGTATACTCTGCGATCCAACGAAACCGGGCAAATCGTGGCTTCGGGCACTGTGACGGATTTTGTGTCTTACTCTGCAGCAGGTTCAACGGTTTCCACTCTGGCCGATGAACGCGATGCCAAAGAGCGTCTGATGGTGATTCTTTCAGGTCAGATCACGAACCGTCTATACGCAACACCGGATCTGGCCACATGAAGCTGAGCCCGCGCGAGGCTGATGGGTATTTCGCCAAGCCGGATGCGGACAAAACCGGGCTGTTGATTTACGGCGCGGATGCGATGCGAGTCGCGCTCAAGCGTCAGCAGGTACTGACGGTTTTGCTTGGCCCCGGTGCGGAAGAGGAAATGCGCCTGACCCGCCTGCCCGGCAGCGACCTGCGCGGTGATCCAGCATTGCTGCTGGATGCGGTGAAGGCCGTTGGGTTCTTTCCCGGCCCCCGCGCGGTATTTGTCGAAGAGGCCACCGAAACCGCTGCACCTTCGATTTTGGCCGCGCTTGAAGATTGGGCCCCCGGAGACGCTCAGATAATTGTCACGGCCGGACAACTGAAACCCAGTTCGAAAATTCGCAAAGCGTTCGAAGGGCATCCGGCGGCCTATGCTGTGGGCATTTATGACGACCCCCCATCCCGCGCCGAAGTGGAACGTGTTCTGGCCGAAGCGGGCCTGAAGAACATATCCCGCGATGTCATGTCTGCCTTGAGTGAACTGGCCGTCAGCCTCAGCCCCGGCGATTTCGCCCAAACCGTTGAAAAACTGTCGCTTTACAAGCGTGGGGACAGTTCAGAACTGACCATCGAAGACATCGAGGCTTGCGCCCCGCGCTCGACCGAGGCTGCCTTGGACGATGTTTTGAACGTGGTAGCCGAAGGCCGCGCGGGCGAGATCGGACCATTGATCCGGCGCTTGCAGGCGCAAGGGACAAATGGCGTGACATTGTGCATTGGGGCCACCCGGCATTTTCGCACGCTTTACGCCTGCGCCTCGGATCCGGGCGGCGCGGCACAGGGTATCGGAAAACTACGCCCTCCGGTTTATGGCAAGCGACGGGACCGTATTCTGCGACAGGCTCAGGGCTGGGGCGCACCCAAGCTGGAAACTGCGCTGACAGTTCTGACGGACACGGATTTATCACTGCGGTCTGCCGGGCAAACGGCACCTGCAATGGCCGTAGTGGAACGCGCGATGATCCGCCTTGCAATGTTGGCGCGATCGCGCTGACTCACTTGGTCTTTTCCAGCCAATCTGCGGCTGCCAGACCAGCCCACCGTCCGGTAGCCAGACAGGCTGTCAGCAAATAACCCCCTGTTGGGGCCTCCCAATCCAGCATCTCTCCGGCGCAGAACACACCCGGCAACGCGGTCAGCATCAGCCCGTCATCCAACGACGCCCTTTTGACGCCCCCTGCTGTCGAGATTGCTTCGTCCATCGGGCGCAGACCGGCATGCAGGATGGGCAGCTTCTTCAAAGCGGCAATCTGGTCTGGTTGATCTACACCACCTCGTTTCGCCATCTCATGAAACACTGCGACTTTCTGTGGGGACAGGTTCAGCGCCTTCCTCAGCCACTGAGACAGTGTAACCTTCGACCGTTTCGCGGCATAACGCGCCTCAAGGGTTTGCTGGTCCAGATCAGGCACCAAATCCACGAACAACGGCTGTCCAGCACGCAAGGCCGGGGTGAGCGAATACAGCCCGCCGCCCTCCAGCCCCTTTTCAGAAATTGCGGCTTCCCCGCGACTTTCAGAATCACCTGCCATCCACCGGACAGACTTCAACGCGGCCCCAAAATGCGCCTGCATGTGGGAGCTCCATTCAACGGAAAGGGCAGAATTCGCAGGCTCGAAAGGAGCCAGATCCACACCTCTGCTTGCAAGAGCCTGTGCCCACTGACCATCCGAGCCAAGGCGTGCCCAGCTTGCCCCACCCAGCGCCAGTACGGTGGCATCTGGTGAAATACTGCGCGGCCCGTCGGGTGTGTTAAATATCAGCGCCTCGCCTTCCCAACCTGTCCAGCGCCAGCGGGTTTTGACCTCAACCTTTGCATCGCTTAACCGGGCCAGCCAGGCCCGCAACAGGGGAGAGGCTTTCATAACCTCGGGAAAAACCCGGCCTGTTGAACCCGTAAACAAGGGCTGAGCCAAGTCACGCGCCCAGCGCTGTACTGCCTCGGAATCGAAAGCAGAAATCATCGGCTTCAACCAATCCGCAGCCTCGCCATAAGACTGGATCAGAATGTCAAATGGCTCGTCCTTGGTCAGGTTCAGCCCGGATTTTCCAGCCATCAAGAACTTGCGCGCGACCGAAGGTTTGGCCTCGGCCACCAGCACGGAATGCCCTGCTGCGGCCAGTTGTTCAGCGGCCATCAACCCGGCGGGGCCTGCTCCGATCACCACTGCCTGCGCCATTCACACCCTCTTGCCTTCGCCGCTTTCAGGCGCAAGTTTCTAACCATCATGACGAACAGCGATCCGATCTGCCCGCTCTGCGACCGCCCGATCCCCGACGGAGGCGGCAGCCTGCATCATCTGATCCCAAAACTCAAAGGAGGCAAGGGCGGACCAACCGTTCTTTTGCATCAGATCTGCCATAAAGAGGTCCATGCCACCCTGACCGAGGCCGAACTGGCGCGCAATTTCAACACGGTCGAGGCCCTGCGCGCGCACCCAAGGCTGAAAAAGTTCCTGAACTGGGTTCGCAAACGCCCACCCGGCTTTCGGTCTAAGGTTCCGGGCAATCGGCGCGGACGGTGATCAACCCGGCAGGATCGGATCACCAAAGGCGTCGGTCAGAGCTTCAGGCACGCCTTCGATTTCAATGCCCTGATAGTTTGGCACAGGCGCGAACTGAGCCCTCGCAACGTGCTGAAATTCCAGTGTTGTATACGGTCGCTTCCACAGCCACTCCCGATTTTCGACAGCCCACAGATCGGGAATTGGAGGCGTTTCCTGCGTGAAAGCATAGAAATGCAGGTCAAAGCCGTAAGGAGCAACCTCTTGCATGGATAGCAATGACATGCCTTGCCCGCGCCAAAACGTACCTTCAGCCGCGATATCCCCGGTCCGCAACGTGATCTGACCGATCCGCGCTTGCGCAAACGGCGCATCAGGATCTGCAGCGTGCGGAGGGCGGTTGCCTTCGAAATCATGTTGCAGCAGCTCGATGACAAAGCCTTCGGGGTCGGCCAAATGACACATGTAGCCGATATCCAGGAACTGCTTTGGATCACTTACCGGAATATCCCGCGCGCGCAGGTGGGTCGCAGCAAGATCAACATCCGGTAGGGTGATCCCTATTTTCCAATACCGCTGGCCTCGGTCATGGGTGTACCCGCCGCCGCCCGGCAGCAACAGAAGATCTGCATCTTCGCCCGCATAACCCACACGAACGTTAGGGCCTTGTTCATGAACAGACATGCCCAAAATGTCGCGATAAAAGGACGCCAACTGGCGTGGATCAGCGACCCGCAGACGCAGGGCCGACATCCTCATGAACACAACCTTGCGATTCCGGCGGCAATCTTCGGGTCGGCGTTCACACTATCCGCCACCAGATCGCGTGCGGTTTGCATCAGGTGATCAGCCTCGACAATCCGGTCCACCAATCCAAACGCATAAGCCTCTTGCGCGCTGATCTTTTGACCCGCCATCAGAATCAGCTTTGCGCGCGCTGGTCCGACCAAAACCGCCAGCCTTTTGGGATCGGAGGGTTGCGGCAGAAAACCCAGCTTCATCACCGGATAGAAGAACTTGGCCGAAGGCACCGCAATGCGTAGGTCGCAGGCCAGAGCCATACCGTTGGCTCCGCCAGCCAGAGTTCCGTTCAGTGCAGCAACAGTCAGACAGGGCAGCGCAGCAATGGCACCCGACAGCCGCTCCCAAACATCTGACGTGGCCAGACCGGCGCGCGCCTCGTCCAGATCGGCACCGGCACTGAACACCTTGCCCGCACCTGTCAGGATCATCGCCTTCGCGTCGGTCGCAGCTTCGGCGATCTCGGCCAGTTCGGTCAGCATCGCTCCGGTCAAAGCGTTGGCTTTGTCCGGGTTGTTTATCGTGACTACCCAAAGACCATCCTCTTTGGTCAGATCGATCATATCAGTCCAACCCGTTTGCGGATGTCTTCCAACCGCAGCGAGATTTCGGTGCCCAGGAATTCATTCGCGTCATCGGAACACATCCAGAGCAGCGCACGCGCAGGCCAGTCTGCGGGGATGTGCACATCCCAATCCAGTTGACTGACCGGATTGATGCCGCTGGCCTTGATCGACCGCTGCATGTCCGTGGCCACGGTTCCCGGTGACAAACCCATGGCGCGAATGCCGTTATGGGCCTCTTCCAAATGCAGACACTCTGTCAGCATTTTGGCCCCGGCCTTGGACGCGCAGTAATGGCTCCACGCTTCAACCGGATTTGATGCCGCCCCGGACGAGATGGTCAGAATGCTTCCCCCGCCAGCGGCCCGCATGATCGGCAGCGCGGCGCGCATTCCGTAAAAGACACCTTTAAGGTTGATGTCGATGGCCTTGCTCCAAGCCTCTACATCCGCGTTTGCGAGATGAAAGATCGGATCGATCACACCGGCATTGCCAATTAAAACATCCAACCCGCCGAAGTGATCCACGCACGTGGCCACGGCCTGTTCGACCTGCGCAAAATCGCTGACATCACACGCTAAAGCGATGGCCTGATCACCAAGCGCCGCTGCCAAAGCGTCGATCTGATCGTGGCTGCGCGCCACCAAGGCGACATTGGCCCCGGCCGCGGCAAAAACGCGCCCCGCTTCAGCTCCGATTCCCCGGCTGGCCCCTGTAATGAGTACCGTTTTTCCCTGCATCTGCCCCTCCTCGCGCGCTGCAATTGCTGTCGGCTACAGCCGTAGCGCGGAAACGGGGAAAGGGTCCAGCCCTTGCCCCCTTGACGATACCCGCCACAAACCCGACCATGCGCCACAAATTGATCAAGAAGGGTTACCTTATGTCCGTTTTCTTTCGCCGCAGTTGCGGTGCAGCTTTGGCCTATGCCTTTGCCACTCAGGGTGCTTTTGCCGACCTGACGGCTGATGATGTCTGGGCCAATTGGCAAGGCTATTTCACCTCGATGGGCTACACGATCACGGGCGACGAAAGCTCGGCGGGTGGCGTAACCACAATTTCGAACATGACTCTTTCACTGGCTCTGCCCGAAGAAGACGGGCAATTCCAGATGGTCATGCCCGAAATGACGCTGACGGAAAACGGCGACGGAACGGTGACTGTCGGTGTGCCGGAAAACTTTCCAATGGTCGTCACGGGTCAGGCAGAGGAAGGCGACTTTTCGGCCACTGTGAACTACACTCACAAACAATTGAACATGGTGGTTTCGGGCTCTCCCGAAGACATGACCTATGACTACACCGCCGATACGCTGGGTGTCGTATTGGAGTCGATCGAGGTCGAGGGCGAAGCGGTCCCGGATGATGTCTTTAACCTGGCGGTTGAGGCAAGTGACCTGACCGGCAGCTCACGTATGCAAATCGCGGAAAACCGCGATCTCACCCAGACGTTCAACGCAGCGAGCCTGACCTACAACATGAACTTTCAGGATCCTGAAAGTGGCGAAACCGGATTGATCAATGGTCAGTTGGACCAACTGGCGTTCGAGGGTGAAAACGTGTTTCCGAAAGACATTGACCTTTCGGACCCACAATCTTTCTACGAAGCCGGTTTTGCCTTCGACGGGATCTTTACCTACGCTTCGGGCAGCACTGACCTGAGCGGTACGAGTGAAGGTCAGGCGTTCTCGATGAACAGCACGTCGGAAGGCGGGCGCTTTGCCGCCACCATCGACTCTGAGAAACTGGTCTATGACATCGACCAAAACAGCACGAAACTTGCGGTGACGACCGCGGACCTGCCCTTCCCGATTGAGATCTCAATGGCCAAGGCCGGGCTCAACTTTGAGTTCCCGGTTCAGCAATCGGACGAGGTTCAGCCGTTTGGTTTGGGATTCAATCTGACCGAATTCACGATGTCAGACGTGCTTTGGAGCATTTTTGATCCCGCAGGTGCGCTGCCGCGTGATCCGGCAACGATTGCGCTGGATGCAACCGGAACGGCTAAGGTTCTGATGAATATCTTTGATCCGGAAATCGACATTGAGTCAGACGAAGCTCCGGGAGAGCTGCATTCTCTGAAAATCAACGAATTGCTTGTGTCTCTGGTTGGCGCAAAACTGACAGGTGATGGTGATTTTGCGTTCGACAATTCGAACACCGAAGAATTTGACGGTCTGCCCAGCCCAAGCGGCGTTGCGAACCTTCAGCTTGTCGGTGCCAACCAGTTGATCGACACCCTGATCGGGATGGGCATCATTTCGGACAATGACGCTTTGGGCGCCCGGATGATGATGGGTCTGATGGCCGTTCCGGGCGAAGAACCGGACACACTGAACTCGACAATCGAATTCACCGAAGATGGCCAGATTCTGGCGAATGGCCAGCGCATCAAGTAAAGATAAAAAAGGGCTGCATACCTTGCAGCCCTTTTTTCCGTTTCCTGCCCAAGATCACTGTAACGGGGTGGATTCTTCAAGATCCCAATCACACAATCCGGTCACGGGTCTTGCGACACAGGCAGTCCAAGGCTAGGTCGTTGGACACAAATCCGGAGGCCTCATGACCCGCACACCAGAAGAAATCAGCCAGCAATTGCTTGATGTGGCCCGCAAAGCAGGCGCGGAGGCGGCGGATGCCATCGTGCTTGACGGCGCCTCGGTCGCGGTCGAGGTGCGCAGCGGCGCACTGGAACATGCGGAACGCTCGGAAGGCACGGATCTGGGGTTGCGGGTTTTTCTGGGGAAACGGTCTGCCATCGTATCCAGTTCCGACAGCCGCCCGGAAACCCTGCACGCAATGGCGGAACGCGCTGTGGCCATGGCCAAAGAAGCCCCTGAAGATCCATTTTCCGGGCTGGCGGAAAGTGACCAGTTGGTAAGCAACTGGGATGTGCAATCGCTGGAGTTGCTGGACCCGGCCCCCGCCCCATCCGCCGAAACCCTGATGCAGGACGCACTGGCAGCCGAGGCTGCAGCGTTGGCTGTTCCGGGTGTTACTCAGGTCTCAGATGCGGCGGCAAGCTATGGAACCCACCGCGTGCATCTGGCCGCAACAAACGGCTTTACCGGCGGATACGAACGCAGCAGCCGGTCTGTGTCCTGCGTTGCTATTTCGGGCGAAGGCACCGGGATGGAACGGGATTACGATGGGGACAGCCGGACGTTCCAATCCGACCTGCGCAGCACCGAGGAAATCGGGCGCACAGCAGGTGAACGCGCGGTGCAGCAAGTTGGCGCACGCAAGCCTGAGACTGGCACTTTCCCAGTGTTGTTTGATGAACGCATCTCGTCTTCGCTGATCGGGCATTTGCTGGCCGCCAGCAATGGCGCGGCCATTGCGAGGGGCGCGTCCTGGCTGAAGGATTGTCTGGGTCAAGAGGTTCTGCCCGCGCACCTGTCCATTATCGAAGACCCCCATCGCCCGCGCATCTCGGGCTCGCGCCCTTTTGACGCCGAGGGTTTGCCGACCCAACGCCGAGCGATTGTAGAGAACGGTGTCCTCACCGGTTGGACGTTGGATCTGTCCAGCGCGCGCAAGCTGGACATGGTGTCGACAGGCAACGCCGCGCGTGGCGTGTCCGGCCCACCGTCACCCAGCAACTGGAACCTCAACCTGACGCAGGGCGAGCAAAGCCGCGCCGAACTTTTACGGGATATGGGCACGGGCTTGCTGGTCACGTCCATGATCGGATCGACGATCAACCCCAACACCGGTGACTACTCCCGTGGGGCCTCTGGGTTCTGGGTCGAAAATGGTGAAATCACGCATCCGGTCAATGAATGCACCATTGCAGGTAATCTTCGGGACATGCTGCGCCGGATCGTTCCGGCCAATGACGCCCGCCCCTATCTGTCACGTGTGGTCCCCTCGTTGCTGATCGAAGGAATGACACTTGCCGGCAACTGACCTGTCCCTGCTGATTGATGCGGCGCTTGAGGCCGGCAAGATCGCCACACGATATTCCGGGACGCAGGCACAGCGCTGGGATAAACCCGATGGTGCCGGTCCGGTTACCGAAGCTGATCTGGCGGTGAATGCGATGCTCGAGGAGCGGCTGCGCGCCGCACGGCCGGGGTATGGTTGGTTGAGCGAGGAATCTGAGGATACAGCCGAGCGGCTGGAGCGCCGAAATGCCTTCATCATCGACCCGATTGATGGCACCCGCAGCTTCGCCGAAGGCGCACGCACCTGGGCGCACTCCATCGCCGTCGCCGAGGAAGGTCGGGTTACGGCCGCTGTGGTTTACCTCCCGATGCGGGATCTGCTTTATGCCGCTGCCAAAGGTGAGGGTGCTACGCTGAATGGTGAGACGATCACCACCTCATCCATTGCCGACTTGCAAAGCTCGGAAATTCTGGCTGCCAGACCAAATCTTGATACACGGCACTGGCGCGACGGGCATGTGCCCGATTTCGAACGCGCCTATCGGCCATCGCTTGCCTATCGGATGGCTTTGGTCGCACAGGGACGGTTCGACGCGATGTTGACCCTGCGCCCCAGTTGGGAATGGGACATTGCCGCCGGTGATCTGATCATCCGCGAGGCAGGCGGTGTCTGTTCCGACCGGGCGGGGCAACCCTTGGTGTTCAACAACGCCCACCCCAGGCTGAACGGCGTTATTGCGGCCAATGCAGCTTTGCACGAAGAACTGTCTAATCGGCTGGATCCAACCGGACCAGGGATCGGGGCATGAGCAAACCGCGATCTTTAAGCCTTGCGGCCTACAGGGTTCTGTCTTGGGGAATGCGAAACAGCATCGGGCAGCACGCCGACCTGTCACGCCCCGAGGGCGAGCTTCTCTGGATCCATATCGCCACACCGGGTCGGCTGCGCGCGGTGAACGACTTTTGTCACCGGCTGCTGCTCGTTCGATCCGATCTGAGCTTTGTGCTGACAACGCCTCCTGACGCAGATTTGGACAGCTGGCCGCATCATGATTTCCTTCTGATCAACCTGCCTCAGGACCAAAGCGGCGCGGTACGTGGCTTCCTGGATCATTGGCGTCCGTCCATGGGGCTTTGGGTGGGCGGCGATCTGATGCCGAACATTCTGACCCGAGCCGAAGAACACGACATCCCGCTGGTTCTTTTCGATGCTCAGTTCAGCGTCACATTACCCCGAAGCGCGCGCTGGTTGCCGGATATCACGCGGGCCACGTTTGATTGTTTTCAACACGTCATGACTGCATCACCAGAAACTGCGCGCCAGATCCGCCGGCTGGGTATTTCATCTGCCAAGGTTCATGAATCGCCGCCCCTGCGCATCAGTCCCAATCCCAGGCCCTGGCCCGAAGACGAGTTGATTGAAACCAATCACACCCTTGCCGGACGACCCGTCTGGCTGGCAGCCTGGGTTCAGGACAAAGAATTTATCTCAGTTCTGACAGCACACCGGCAGGCGCTTCGGATGCTGCATCGGCTTGTTCTTGTGTTGCACGTGGCTGATGAATTGGAGGCTGGGCCGCTGAAACGACGGCTTGAATCAATGGATCTGCGCTGCATCAATTGGGACGCTGGTGAAGAGATTGAAGATACCACGCAGGTGATACTGACATCGAACCCAGAAAACCTGGGCCTTTGGTGCCGCGTAAGCGCTGTCACTTTTATGGCCAGTTCGCTGGAGCGTGACGCGGGCGGTCGTGATCCTTCCGAGTCGATTGCATTGGGATCTGCCATTATCTACGGACCATTTGTTCATCGCCACGACGCTTTGTATTCTCAGCTGCGGCAGGCAGGTGCCGCCAAACAGGTCAAGACAGCAACCGAACTGGGGGATGCCCTGATCGAACTTCTGGCACCGGATATCGCCGCGGGTATGGCATTGGCAGGATGGCAGATGATAACCGAAGGCGCACCACAGGCAGATGCCCTGATCGAAATGGTGCAGGACATTCTGGATCAGCGGAGTGCGGAACATGCGGGCACCTGACTTCTGGAACACCGCGCCGGATCAACTGGACCTCAGGGCGCGTCTGCTGGTACCGTTCGGCCATCTTTATGCTGCTGCAACTGCACGTCGGGTCGCCTCGAAGGTTGGGGAAAAACCGGGGGTGCCGGTGATCTGTATCGGTAACCTCAATGCAGGTGGGACTGGCAAGACACCCACGGTGATCTGGACCCTCGAACAGCTTAGAAGTGCGTGGCACGAACCGCATGTCGTCACGCGCGGGCATGGGGGGTCGCTGGAAGGTCCGGTTCAGGTCGATCCTGCCAAACACACCGCCGCCGAGGTCGGAGATGAGCCGTTGCTGCTGGCAATGTTTGGCGAAGTTTGGGTCGCCAAGGACCGGGCTGCAGGTGCTCGGGCGGCTGCGGCTGCGGGCGCGACGGTGATCGTGTTGGACGACGGGTTTCAAAACCCTGCGGTCGCCAAAGATATTTCCATCATTGTTGTCGATGCTCAACGCGGTTTTGGAAACGGGCTTTGCTTGCCCGCCGGACCCTTGCGCGAACCTGTGAATGTTGGCCTGCAACGCGCTGATCTGGTGCTGTCACTGGGAGATGAGGTCGCGCAGAAGGCGTTTTCTTCGCAATGGAGCACGAAACTGACCGTTCCCCATGTCACCGGGGTCATTGAACCATTGCAGACCGGCATGGATTGGACAGGGACGCGCGCACTGGCCTTTGCAGGTATCGGCTATCCCGAAAAATTCTTTCAGACCCTGCGCCGTCTGGGCGTCGAACTGGTGCGGGCCGAAGCATTGGATGATCACCAGCCCCTGACCCAGGCCTTGATGACCCGGCTGGAAAACGAAGCGCGTATGTTAGGGGCTCAGATGATCACGACCGAGAAAGACGCTGTGCGCCTGCCCCCTGCTTTTCGAAGTAAGGTGATCACGCTGCCGGTCCGGCTTCAGATACCGGAAGGCGAAAAGGTGAAAGAGATGCTGCTAACCGCGGCCCCGTCACCTAAGTAGATCCGACCGACCCCATAGGGGTCGACCGGCAGAAGATCAGCTGCCAAGCTCGGCTTCGATCAGCTTCTTGAAATCCGCGTAGGATTGATTGTCGACCTTTTTGCCATTCACGATGAAGGACGGGGTGGCTTGAATGCCGTCACGCTCAGCGTTTTCCTGGTACCACGCGGCCAGTGTACGCGCCTTGGTGCCGTCTTGCAGACATGCTTCAAGCTGATCGCCGTCGATCCCGGCCAAACGACCGATCTTGCGCAGCTCGTCAACGATCTCAGCCGGACCACCCGCGCGTGTCCATTCGGATTGCTTCTGGTAGATCACGTCGGTGATACCAAAGAACTTCTCTGGTCCTGCGCACCGGGCAACCATCGACGCCCACAAACCGTAACGGTCGAAATACACCTCGCGATAGGTGAACTTGACCTTACCGGTATCGATGAAATCTTTCTTGAGCTGCTTATACGCGCCCTGATGAAAACTCGCGCAATGCGGGCAGGTGTAAGAGGCATATTCGATGATCTCGACCGGAGCGTCCTCAGCCCCCTGCACCATTTCGATGATGGTCGAGGTGTCGATGTCCGCCTCCTGCGCCTCGGCAGTGCTCACCAACAGGTTGGACGAATTGGAATTTGACAGCGACAGCCAATAGCCGCCAGCGGCGACGGCGACGGCCGCACAGATTACGGTTGCAATACGGCTCATTCTCAGCCCTTTCTCAGCGTTTCTGTTTGGATAAAACGTTGCGTGCGAGACGTTCAAGGGCCGCGCGCAAATCTTCATCATTCACGTCACGTGACACTTTGTCTGCTTCGGCGACAACGTCAGGTGCAATCTGGGGTTTTGCCTGCTTCGGCTTGTGGTCGAAACTGGCCTGCCCCTCGGCAAAACCAGTCGGGGCAGTCTGGGTGATGCGGATGCGGCTGATGGCATTGTATCCGTAAACCGCGTTGACCTTTCCACGCAGCTGTTCCTTCTGCATTTCCAGCATCGGTGCCTGCGGGCCGGTGGTCAATACGGTCAGGGTCGCGCCGAAACCACCCTTGCCATAGCCCACATTCACGGGGCGTGCGATGGCAGCGGTGTCCTGGCCCACAATCTCGGCCCAATGGGTCAACAACCGCGACACGGCAAAGCCCCGGCTTTCACCGGCGCGCCGGATCTGATCGTTCAGCAAGGACGCGGTGCGTTTGAACCCGCGGGTCGAGGAACGTCTGCGTTGCATCTGGTTTCCCACTTCTACACCGCTATTGTAATGGGCAGACAATCGGGTGCCAGCGAAACCCGACAAGGAGATGAATAAAACTTGCGTGATTCCCCTGAATTCACCGTCAGTACCGCGCTTTTGGAATGGTATGACCGCCACGCGCGCGACATGCCATGGCGCGTTGGCCCCAAAGATCGGGCAGTCGGCGTGCGCCCCGACCCCTATCGGGTCTGGCTGTCCGAAGTGATGTTGCAGCAAACCACCGTGGCAGCGGTGCGCGACTATTTCCTGCGTTTCACCACCCGCTGGCCAACGGTTCAGGCGCTTGCCGCCGCGCCGGATGAACAGGTGATGGGGGAATGGGCTGGGCTTGGTTACTACGCCCGTGCCCGCAACCTGCTGAAATGCGCCCGTGTTGTTACGCAAGACCATGATGGCCGGTTTCCTGACACCTATGACGCGCTGCTGAAACTTCCCGGCATTGGCCCGTATACCGCCGCAGCGATCTCGGCCATTGCGTTTGATCAGACGGAAACGGTTCTGGATGGCAATGTCGAACGGGTCATGGCCCGGTTTTTTGACATTCACGATCCTTTGCCCGGATCCAAACCTTTGCTGAAAGAAAAGGCCGAGGCCCTGACGCCGTCCACCCGACCCGGGGATTATGCTCAGGCGGTTATGGATTTGGGCGCCACGATCTGCACGCCCAAATCTCCGGCTTGCGGCATTTGCCCTTTGCGTGACCCCTGTCAGGCCCGCATTGCGGGAACCCAGGCGGACCTTCCCCGAAAGACGCCGAAAAAGCCCAAACCCACCCGCTATGGCCACGTCTATATTGCGCGTAAGGCAGACGGGGCCATGGTGCTGGAACGTAGGCCAGATAAGGGGCTGCTGGGCGGAATGCTGGGCTGGCCCGGATCAGAGTGGAATGATGCTCCAACCGAACGCGCCCCGTTCCCGGCAAAGTGGACGATCCTGCCCGCAGAAGTGCGTCATACCTTTACGCATTTCCATTTGATCCTCAGGGTTTGGACCGCCGATATCGAAGATGACAACGTTCCCGAACACCTGACAGTACTGAACAAGCACAGTTTCAAACCCAGCGACCTGCCAACGGTGATGCGCAAAGCCTACGATCTGTGGAGACAACAATAAGACCGCTGTGCAATCCGCCGGGTCGCGGATAGGCTAGGCCCATGACGTCGGAGCAGAGAAAATGATCGCAACAGGCACATTGTCCCGCTGGCAATCCGCATCCCCTTTCTGGGTGTCTCTGCTGTTGATCCCGTTGATCTGGTTCACCGCACTTGCCGGAGGGTGGTGGGTCCTGTTGATCCCCCTTTCAACTTGGTGGGCGTTTGCGGTTCTGGACCGGATCACCGGCCTGAACGAGAAGAATGCGGATCCGGAGACCTCCGATGATATGCTTCAATGGTACATCCTGCTGACCAAGCTCTGGGTGCCGCTGCAGTTCCTGACGCTGTTTGGTTTGATCTGGTATGCAACCCACACCAACCATCTGACGATGCCCGCAAAGATTGGCTTGTTCTTCGGTATGGGCGTCCTGTCCGGCACAATCGGAATCAACTACAGCCACGAGCTTATGCATCAGAAAAGCCGGAGCGAGCGATGGCTGGGGGATATCCTTTTGGCCATGGTGCTGTATTCGCATTTCCGGTCCGAACATCTGCTGGTCCATCACCGTTACGTGGGTACACCGCGCGATCCGGTGACAGCCCGTTACAACGAAGGGTTCCACCGTTTTTACCCCCGCGTTCTGTGGCAATGCCTTGCCTCAGCCTTCAACGCTGAACGCAATAAACTGGCGCGCAAAGACCGGCCATGGACGGATCGTTCCAACCCGTTTTGGCGATACTGGGCCCTGCAAGGTACGATGCTGGCGCTGGCAGCGCTGATCGGAGGGTGGTCAGGTCTGGCCCTGTTTCTGCTGCAAGCCGGTGTTGCGATCTGGCAGCTTGAGCTGGTCAACTATGTCGAACACTATGGCCTGACCCGAAAATATCTGGGCGACGGTCGGTATGAACATGTCTTGCCGCGTCATTCCTGGAATGCGGCGCATAAAGCGTCAAACTGGTTGCTGATCAATCTCCAGCGCCATTCCGACCACCATTACAAACCCAACCGCCGGTTTCCGCTGTTGCAACATCACACCCCGGACTCAGCCCCACAACTGCCGTACGGTTATCCGGTGATGACCGTTGCAGCGATGATCCCTCCGATGTGGCGGCGGGTGATGAACCCGCGTGTTCGGGAATGGCGACGTCACTACTATCCCGACATCACCGACTGGCACCCCTATAACAAGGCTTTGAACCCGATGCCCAAAGCGTGACCGCAGCGCGCGTTTGCGCGCTGCCTGGCCCAACTGTCAGCACGGCATCTTCGATGCTGTTCTGATGGGCGGGAGGGTTTCAGTTCTTCATCACCCAGATATTCATCGGAGCCTCTACCCCGCGGACAGATTGTTCGCGATGTGCAGTAAAACCTTCCATCGCATCAGACGCCGAGGCGTTTTCTGCCACAACGCGTTCGCGCACAGCGTCACTGACAACGATACGCGCCTGAAAATCTCGCGTCAGTGCTTCCAATTTGGCGGCCACATTAACCGCATCACCGATCACAGCAAATTCCAGCCGGTTGGCACCAATATCCCCCAAAACGACCGAGCCATAATGCACCCCGATCCCAACTTGGATTTCAGGTTCTCCGGCGCGCCGACGATCCAGATTCCACCGGTCGATCACCTTCACCATCGCGCGCGCACACCCCAGCGCGTTGCTTGCATCCAAAGCCGTTGGCACCGGCGTCCCAAAAGTCGCCATCAAGCCGTCGCCCAGATACTTGTCCAACGTTCCATGGTGTCGGAACACTTCGGTCTCCATGCGGGCATGGAAGCCCCGCAGCACCTCAATCACTTCATACGGATCACGCCCGGCGGCGTATTTAGTGAAGCCCACGATGTCGATGAACAGGACCGCAACGTCCTCTTTACGAACCTGTTTCAGCGGTTCGTCATTCTGGCTGAGCTCGTCCACAACGTTGGGCGAGAAATATCGCGACAGGTTGGCCCGTTCCCGTTCCAAACCGGCGTTGCTCATCAGCAGCTGGTTCAGTCGCCGCATCGAGATACCCAATGTCACTGCAACCATGACAAAAACGATAACCTGCTGGATACGCTGAGGGGCCATAAAGCTGTTGGGGTCCAACAGCTCGGCAACATCCGGATAGCCCTGCAATGCCGCTGCAACCTTCTCACTGATCCCCGGAATGGGTGTCGCCACCCACCAGGCAATGATCCACCCCGCCGTCCACATCATTGCCGTCCAGGATCCGATGGCAATCACCGTGCGCCAGGAATAGGCTAGAGTCCCAGCTGCAAGAATGATGAAGAAATACTGGAAGTTGTCGAACCGGTATTGCATCGCCAGTGGCCGGACATCGTCGCTGAACGGGTTGGGCACGACCATTCCAAGCGTCATGATCAGCAAATCGACAAATATCAAAAACAGTTCAGCTCGCGATTGCCCCACCCGACCTGCGCGGCGGATCAGCCAACCGTTAGCGCAGATCAGCAGCAAGATGAAGTGATACCAAAGCACCTCCCACTGCGGGTTCAGGAAAATCAGAAGAACCCCGGTCAGCGCCATCGCCACCCAACGGGCGCGCACAGCCAGTTCCAATCCTTCGCGCTTGTGCCGTTCTAACGCTGCCTCGGTGTATTTGTTGTCCAAATCGAATGTATCAGGCTGCGTGAAAAACAGGCTGCGGCGGGGCTGCGCGGTCGTCTCGGTCATGGCCGTGATCTTTCTTGCAGTGTCAGGGTCATTGTCATGCAACCACTGTTGATACCAAAACAAAAGACCCCGCCGTAGGATCGGCGGGGCAAGGCTTAGTGCCTTGTGTCAGGCCACAGGCACCGGCGGTGTTCTTGAAATCAGTTCATCTCGGCCCGGATCTGCTGACGCAGAACATCGATCGGAACCGTTTTTCCGTCACGCTTGAAGCACCAGTATGTCCAGCCGTTGCAGGAAGGGGCGTTTTCCAGATGGGCGCCAACCTGATGGATCGAGCCTTTGACGTTTTGTCCAACCAGCGTGCCATCGGCGCGCACTTTGGCCTTGTGGCGCTGGTTCATGGAATACAGCTCTTCGCCCGGGCGCAACATCCCACGTTCGACCAGTTGGCCGAAAGGCACGCGCGGCTCGGCACGTTTGCTGGCACTGACTTCCAGCGCCTCGCGGTCGAACTTGCGCACTTTGGCGATGCGTTTTTCGGCAACCTTGCGATAGCTTTCCTCGCGCTCGATCCCGATGAATTCACGGCCCAGCATCTTGGCAACCGCACCGGTTGTGCCTGTGCCAAAGAACGGGTCCAAAATCACATCGCCCGGATTGGTTGAACCGATCAAAACACGGTGCAGCAGCGACTCCGGCTTTTGCGTTGGATGCGCTTTGTCGCCGTTTTCGTCCTTCAGGCGCTCATGCCCAGTGCAGATCGGCAGCACCCAGTCGCTGCGCATTTGGACGCCTTCGTTCAGCGCTTTCAACGCTTCATAGTTGAACGTGTATTTCGCACCTTCGCGCTTGCTGGCCCAGATCATCGTCTCATGCGCGTTGGTAAAACGCTTGCCCCGGAAATTCGGCATCGGATTCGACTTGCGCCATACAACGTCGTTCAAAATCCAGTACCCCGCGTCCTGCAGGGCCGAGCCCACGCGGAAGATGTTGTGATAAGACCCGATAACCCAGATCGCACCATTGGGCTTTAGCAGACGATGCGCTGCCTTCAGCCATTCGCGCGTAAACTGGTCATAGGCACCGAAGCTGGAAAACTGATCCCAGTGATCATCAACCGCATCGACCTGAGAATTGTCGGGGCGGTGCAACTGGCCTTTCAACTGCAGATTATAGGGCGGATCCGCGAAAATCAGGTCAACCGACGCCTCGGGCAGACTGTTCATCACTTCGATGCAGTCCCCGGATAGAATCGTGTTTAAAGGGAGCGCTTTTGCGCCCTTTTTGGTGGTCGTTGTCATATCACTGCCTCAAGTATCCACGGCGCTTTTGCGCTCATTTGGTTGAGACAAGGATGAGTCAAAGACGATTCGCCGTCAATTTCTTTTTTGAATCAGCAGCTTACGATTTACTCTTGATACAAGATATTGTGCACCGGTTTGAACGAACGTCTATGGTGTGGGGTCACGCCAAGATTTTGCAGCGCTTCTTTGTGTTGTTTTGACGGATAACCAGCGTTGGTTTCCCATCCATAACCCGGATGCTGTTGCGCCAAATCCACCATCACCTGATCGCGCCAGTTTTTCGCAAGGATCGAAGCGGCCGCAATCGACACCGAACGGGCATCGCCCTTTACAACAGCCTGCGACGGGATCTTCATTCCACGCGGAATCATATTGCCGTCGATCAGTAGGAAATCAGGGGCTGGTGTCAGCGCCTCAACCGCACGCACCATCGCCAGATGCGAGGCCCGAAGGATGTTGATCTCGTCAATCTCTGCCACTGTGGCCTCAGCCACAGCAAATTCGGCGCTGGCGCGAATCTCTGCGTCCAACGCAGCCCGGCGTTTTGCAGTCACTTTCTTGGAGTCATTCAACCCTTCGGGAATTTCCTTTGGGTTAAGAATCACGGCGGCGGCGACAACCGGTCCGGCCAAAGGGCCGCGCCCGACCTCATCCACTCCGGCGATACGGATATGGCCTCGCTCTAGCAGCGCCTGCTCAAGTTCGAAATCCGGCTGTGTCATGCCACCGGAAAACCGCGTTTGGCGCATCACTGCAAGCAAAAAAGAGAGGGCAGCCCAAACTGCCCTCTCCGACGCGGCACTTCTTTGGCACCGCTCCTGCTCAATCGATGTTACTGGTAAACGACGCGGTATCCTTTCTGGCGCAGGCATGCGGGTTCGTACGCCCGCTTGACCTTTTTGCCATTCCAGAAACCAACCTTGCACTCTTGTGGCAGGCTTTTGGCATGCTTGTAGTGTTTTTCGAGGCAATTGGGACCAAGCAACAAATGGTCCCGTGAATAGCCGTCATATGTACGCAAACAGCGCTGGGGCAGATCATACCGCGCCACGCGTGGCGGCAACGGGCGAACCGGCTGCGGCGCGTAAGGCGTATGTGTGTAGGTTTGATTGCGTGCTGCCCGACCCTTTTGCTTTTCCTTGTTATAGTAATGAACTCCGGCCCCGATGATCGCGATGGCCGCCAGTCCACCCAAAATGTCCTTTGCATCCGCCGCCCGCGCCTGTGAGGCCGAGACACCGGTAATGGCAACGGCGGTCGCAATGATCAAAGCGATGAATTTCTTATGCATGAGGCGTGTCCTTCTGATTGTTTGGGCGACCATATGACAGACCGCGTCCTGATTGCCCTGACACTGGGGGCAGCCGGTCCTGCCAAGCAATAACGGCCAGCTGTTATTGGATATCAGATCCCGCAAACCCCTTAGGTTATTGAATATCGCGGTAACTCATGCGCAGGATGCGGCCTATGAAACAGATCCTCTCTTCTCTGACCATTGTGACCCTGATATCGCTTGGATCTGCTGCGTCTGCGGCGGATTGCTATGCAGATTACAAGGCGAAAAAGGACAACCCGCTGCGTTTGCATTACGGGGTTATTCAAGTCTCGAACTGCGATAAGGGCCAGGCCAAAGCAGAAATCGCCCAGCGCCTGAGCGCGTCGGGCTGGACCCTGCTTGAGGTTCAGTCCGTTTTTGGACCGGAAGGGTTGGATCAGAGGAAGGGCAATGCCGGACAATTCTATCTCCGTTTCTGATACGCGACGTTCGGGAGTCCGGCTGGTTGTGCTTGGCATCGCGGGCATTGTCGTCATTCTGATCACGGCCGCCATTTTCCTGTTCTGGACCCTGCCGGATGCCAATGCGTTCAATGCGCGGGTCGAGCGGTTGTTTGTCGAGGCTGACCTGACCTCGCAAACAGAAATCCGGTTGCTGGAAATTCTGGCCCAATCGGGGACAGCCTTTGCCGACACCTTGTCCAGTTACCGGATGGTCATCTATGTGCTCTTGGTTTTTGCCAGCGCGATGATGGTTTCGGCTTTGGTTTTTCTGGTGATGCTGGTTCTGATGAATCGACGCATGGCACAGATTGAACGCACAGGCATTCAGGTGACATCCTTGTTGATCAGTCGCGAGGAAAACACCGTTTACCTCAACAATATGGATTTCAAACTGACCCCTGCGGCGATGGAAACGCTCTCGGTACTCGCAGAATCCCGGCTGGATGACGAGGTTCTGTCCGGTGCACAGATTGAGGCCATGATTTCCGGCCGCGATGCTGCCGATTGCGACGAAGCCGCTGGCGCGACACGGATCAAACGGCTGCGCGATGCGCTTGGGAATCAAATGGTCAGCGAACTTCTGGTCAAGAATATCGCCAAGAAAGGCTATATGCTGTCCATAGAAAAAGACGTCATTCAGATGGTCTGATCACTTGGACGCCAACGCTTGCATCCGGTAAAATCCCGTTTCAGCCTCTTGGAAAGTGGGATGGGAACGCCCATTCTGTATATACCAAAGGCAAGGGAGGTCGCTTATGAACGTCCACGCCGCACCAAAGATGACCGGTTACGGAATCTCTGTCGAACCCCTAAGCGGCAGGATTGCCATTTACCGCGACGATGTCCTTTTGGCCGAAAGCACAAATGCCAAGGTTATGTATGAAACACGCCTGCCGCCCACGGTTTATGTGCCGCGTGCGGACGTTTGCGTAGATCTGAGCGCAGAAACCGAACTGCAAACCTTCTGCCCGTTCAAGGGCACCGCCACCTATCACGACATCAGCCTGCCAGGTGAAACGCTGGCCAATTCCGTCTGGGCCTACGAAGACACTTTGCCAGAAAGCAAAGCGATACAAGGCTGCATCGGGTTTACGCCCAGCGCCTATACACGGATAGATTTGGGCGACAACCACCTGCGCGAAGCTGATGATGGCAACATCAGCGGACCTCTTATTGATTGGCTGATGCGCGGTGCATCGACAGCAACGACACCAGAGAGCTTTACTGAAGCTTTGGCTGAAAAAATGCTGGAGCACGGTATCGCGATCCAGCGTTTGAGTATCCTGGCCTGGTCCCTACACCCCTTGATCGTGGGCAAGCATTATATCTGGGAAAAAGGCGAAGAAGAGATTCTGACCCGGGCGCCAACGTACGAAATCCATGATCATCCGGCTTTCATCAACAGCCCACTGCGCCATGTTTCGAACGGGCTTGGCGGCGTGCGGCAACGGCTGAACGATGAGAACCCGCATAACAGCTTCCCGATCATGGAGGATTTACGGGCCAAAGGCGCGACCGATTATGTGGCCATGCCGCTGCCATTTTCCGATGGACGGACAAATGTTCTGACGCTGACCTGTGATCATCCGGATGGGTTCACTACGGAAAACCTGGGCCTTGTGTTCGAGTGTTCTTCGGTGATCGCTCGGTTCTACGAAGTTTTCATGCAACGTGAAAACGCGCAGGTTTTGCTGGAAACATATGTCGGCAAACGCACAGGCGCCCGCGTTTTAGGTGGAGAGATCCGGCGCGGCGATGGGGATGAGATCGACGCAGCAATCATGTTCTGCGATCTTCGCAACTCGACAAGCCTGGAAGAGAAACTGGGCCGAGCCGCTTACATCAATGTGTTGAATTCGTTCTTTGAAACGGTTTCGGGCATCGTTCACGACAACGGAGGAGAAGTTCTGAAATTCATCGGCGATGCGGTTCTGGCCGTCTTTCCGGTTTCGGAAGAGAACGCCACAACCGCTCGGGTGAACGCACAACGTTCGGCAATCCAAATCGTGGAAACGTTGGGTGAACTGCGAAAAGACGGCGCTGATGCACATTGCGACTGTTCAATCGGCGTGGCTTACGGGCGCGTAACTTATGGCAACGTGGGATCGCGCGAGCGCCTTGATTTCACGGTTATCGGTCAAGCCGCGAATATAGCCGCGCGTTTGGGGGAATTTGGCAAAACAAAAGGGCATCGGATTGTTGTGTCCGAAGACATTGAACCTGCGTGCTCCAACGCTTTGCCGCTGGGTGCAGTAGAGTTGCACAACGTGTCTCAACCAGTCGTGTCTTACGCCTTGCGTACTGCAGCGGATGCTATCCTGGACGGCTAAGGCCGGGAATTCCGCTAAGAAGCGAGCCATCTGGTTTCAGATGATCCAGCCAATAGAAGATGCAATCCGGTATCAGGCGGAACGTTCTGTTCAAACAGCGCCTAGAAGGATCAACGCAGTCTGTGCCGGTGAAATCGTATTCTGAAGCTGTGCAATCTGGCTGCGGGCCAGATAGGTGTCGGTCAGTTCCGCGATGGCGTTCTGATCCGAGAACTGCGCCAGATCTTCCGATCCGGTCAGCTGAAACAACCTTTCTTTGAATTCAACCAATTGCGCATCGATATCCAACTGAGCGAAGGACGGAGGCAAACCAAGCGCCGTCTCCATCATGCTGCGCAAGGGGGGCAGGCCCATCAGATCGAACCACTTGGTGTCCGCGCTTGACGGGCTGCTGGCCAAATCTGCAAGTTCTCGCTGTGCGTAGAGCGAGATACGCATCGTTTCATCCGAAGCGCCTACGGCGATTTCGAACCGAGCGGACAAATTGGTTTGAGCAATCTCTTCCATGTTTTCTTTAAGCCCCGTTTTCCTTACAGCCCCCGGGCCGAACCCGAAAGCGTCAGAAAACTCGCGATACCGCTTGTCTGCAAGACGATTTGACAACGCGTCGTCAGCCTGCGTGCCATCCTCAAGGATCTTTCGGATAAAAAACCTGTTATCCAAATCACCTTCCAGTCCGAACGCACCCAGTGCCACCTGCAACAACCTGCGATCCGACACCAGCTCTTCTGCTGATTGAACTTTACCAATATTTTCCAGGAAATATTTCGTCTCTCGATCATTCGCCGCTGACGAGGAAAAGCTTTGAAACTGACCTTCGTAAGTGCGTTGAAGAAATCGCCAGCCAACGATTCCTCCGGAAGGGACAACAGGCTGAAAGGTCATTGCTGATAAGCCATCAGGCGCTCTTCCCTCGGCAGAAGCGAACGGAGAGATTTGAGACATTTATAGTAATGCTCAGCCACCAGCGCGTCGGTAGCTTCTGACAGAACGCGGCGGCTGTCTGCATCCGTGAAAACCTGACTCAACTCTTCCACGCGGCGAAGCAGTTGCTGCCGGGCGTGTTCTGGTTCCATGTCACCGGACAAAACCAGTTGTGCGGCATAACAAACACGTCGCACCGGCGTGTTGGCTTCGTCAGGATGGATCGCGTCCCTTAACCGCAGGACATTGGCCTGCGGCGTCATGATTGAAAACCTGCTGCGGCGATCCCCGTTTTCGATGACCACGCCATTGATCAGCACCCGTTCTTTCGGGGCAAGTTTCAGGACCAGCCCGCTCATCCGGTTGCCCTCATCTGACGCAAGCCGCGCAGTACGGCCGTATTGATTTCCAATAGTGGTTCGACTGTTGCCCCATTTCCCAAAACACGGCTGCTGTGTTGTTCGGTAAACTCGGCAAGGTAGAAAATCCGCGCTCGCAAATCGTTCGGCAATGCATTTGCGGAATCTGCCACACCTGTTGCCAGCACCCCCCAAAGCCGTCGATTCTCATGAACGGCCTGCACAAACGCCGAGAAATCTGTCGCTTTGCGAGCGGTCGCCGCCTTGAGGCGCCGCGTGATCCTGGAAATTGCTTCATATTCGGTGTCGCGAGGCGTCCGTGTTGGCGCGGCGGTTTGCGTATAGGTGCGATGGGCGAGCGTTTGCGGTGTCACTTGAAATCCTTCCAAAGGGCCGCCGTCAGGCGATCAGGGCCGGGGCGTGAAAATCACGCCTCGGCCTGCTTTCTTTATTAGCCGAACAGCGACAGGATCGACTGCGGTGCCTGGTTGGCAATCGACAGCGATTGGGTTGCCAGCTGTTGCTGTACCTGAAGCGCCTGCAGACGTGCCGAGGTCTCTTCCATATCCGCATCAACAAGCGAGCCGATACCAGACTTGAACGAGTCAGACAGGTTCGAGATGAACTCTTTCTGGGTTTCGATTCGGCCTTGCGCCGAGCCAAAAGCAGCCGATGCGTCGATCGACGTGTCGATCAGTGACTCAACAGCCGACAATGCAGCGGTCGCGCCCGCACCCGTCGACACGTCAATACCAGCCAGAGCGCCAAGGCCACCAGCACCCGCATTCACGAACTGGGCAGAGAACGAAAGGTCAGAACCAGTGCCGTTGGTCACCGACAAGGTTCCAGCCGTACCAGAATCATAGTCGACCGTCAGGCCGGTAATCCCAAGCTCTTCAATCTTCGACTTCAGCCCGACTGCAACAAGGTCACCTGTGGTTGTCGCCGCGGCGTCCTCTGCGGAAACCGTGTAGGAAACAACCTGATCATTAATGGCGACGACAACCTTGTCACCGGCGGCGAAGGTGCCGCTGGATTCGTCCGTCACCAGCGCTGTCGCAGCGGTCGCACCATTGTCAATGGTTGCGCCTACGCGATCATTGCCGGTCGACGCACCGGTCGATCCATCAAAAACCTGTTTTGTGACGTAGCCGCCGGTGGACAGGTTCTGCCCGGATACCGAGATGGAAGAGGCCGTAACTGCTCCGGTACTGTCGCGATCCAAAGACGCCAGGATCGAGGCTGAGCCTGCTGATCCATCCACCAGGTTCAGGCCGTTGAACTGGGCGGCGCTGACAACCGATGCGATTTGGTCTTTCAGCGCTGTCACGTCATCGTTGATTTTACCCCGGTCAACGTTGTCTTCCTGCGCTGCCACAATCTTGCTTTTCATCTGCGTCAACAGATCTGTGACGGTTTCCGACGCGTTTCGGGCAACGGCAACCGTCGATTCCCCCAGCGCCAGGCTGTCTTTGATGGCGTTGAAACCTTTGACATCCGATTCCATCACTTTCGAAATTGCCCAAACTGCCGAGTTGTCCTTGGCCGTCGCGACGTCTTTGCCGGTCGAAATCGCGTTCTGGGTCATCGCCAGGTTCTTGTTCACAGACTTCAGCGTTTGCAGCGCAACCATCGCGCCATTGTTTGTCAGAATGCTGGACATAGCTTTCATCCTTTTCCGTTTGGGCCGTTTTGCCCATGTTCACCCCACAAGACCTGCGGGCTTTGGTGTCTTTCTGACCTGTGCGACGCGCCACTTGGCCGTTCGCGCCACCTGCCATTTCCAGGTGCAGCACCACTTTTGAACCAGACCCCCTAACGGAATGCTAAAACCTCAAAACCCATAATTTCGGATTTGAATCAAAACTCTGCCTAAGCCCTTTTTTCCAACTTAACTGTACTGCGCACCGCAAACTCGCTGCGTTGACCATCGGCACCGTAAGTGCTGAACTCTTGTCGAACACGACGCAGCTCGGCCATGCGGCTGGCAACCGCGCGGATGCCGTCGGCGGCACTGTTCAACAACGCCTGATTACGCTCGACTTTGGTCTGGATTCGAATCAGCGCATCGCTGTCCCGCACTTGAAGATCGTTGATCGCCCCGATCAGTTTCTCTTTGTCCGGCACCATATGGGCCAGACGATCAAGATCCCCTTGCACAAGGGCCGCGCGTTCGAGATCCAGAACCTCTTCCAGTGATTTGATCAGCGTCTTGTTGGCTTCAGATGTCATCGGCTTTCTCCATTAGTGACTTGAGCAGCATTTCAGACAAACCCACGCCCCCGGCCCGGGCCAGTTGTTGTGCCTGATGCTGAACAAGAAGCGATCCGAATTGGTCTTCGCCGGCCCCGCCACCGAAACTCTGTCTTGTCTGTCCCAGCCCTGCGGATTTGAGCATTTCACTTAAAAAAGCCGCCTCCAGCTCTATGGCTGCGTTTTTAAGGCGGGTTTGCGTTAAAGGTGTTGGACCCGCTGAGAAGCTGTTGGAAACCTGCATAGTTTTCTCCGAAATTTGCTTCGAACTTTCTTGATCAAAGGCCAAAGCAGTTAAAATAAACGTAACTTCCTGCGGGCAGAGTGCGGAGCAATCACACGGAGCCGGAGCAAAATGCCCAACCCAGTTATGCTGCCCACGACGACCTCAACAGCCGCTGCCAAAGCCACCTCAACGCGCAATGAGGCGGGCCAGAACGGTGAAGTAACAAGCTTTGAAGACATCCTTGGGCAAGAAACGGGCGGCGATGAGCCGCCTGAACCCGAGTTGCTGGTTGCTGCTCCTGAGATTCAAGACTCGGGAACTGAAACAGAGACAGCATATCAGACAGAACCCCAGGCTGCTCCGCTTGCAGAACCGCACCTTGTTGCGAACCTGACAGGCAACTCAACAAGACTTGCCGACAGGAAGTTCATTCCTGAGGGAGATCAGTTTCCAAGCACTCACCTACAGGCAGGGATTCAGCGCAATTCTGGCAGTGAGCTGCCTGAGCTACCAGAAATTTCCATGTCTTCGGGCCAGTATCACCGCGTCGATCCTGTTTCACCCGTAGCGGCGCGACCTGATACAGGATTGGTTCACACTGCTGTGGCCCAACAGCCGATACCCGTGAAAAGAGCCGAGAACGGCCGACCTATCGAGCAAATGACCAAGGCAAACGGCAAATTAAGAGTGCCGGACATCGGTCCTAACTTTCAAAACACTGACACTGTACAACCGCCCGAAGCCACACCTTCAACGGTCAAACCAGCAATACCAGATCGCGCGCCACCCGTTGCACAGCTTCAACTGATGGCAACGCTTGCCGAGAAAGAACAGAACGCCCTTGTAAAGGAAGCTGAGCCAGCGGTTTTCGCCAAGGACGAACCGCTCCAATTTGCTCCGCGAGAAACAACACCGCAACTTTCTGCGCCGTCAGCATCAGCCCGCGCCGAGCTTGCACGTGCAATCGCCGGGCAGTTGGCGGCGACCATTCAGACGCGCTCGGGGACCGGGATAACTGAAATCGCTTTGAACCCCGAAGAATTAGGGCGTGTTTCCATTGTTCTGAATGGGCGCGATGACGGGCTGCACATGACCATTGCTTTGGAACGCCCAGAAACCCTGGAGCTGATGCGACGTCACATTTCCGTACTTTCGGAAGAGTTTCAGAAACTGGGATACGGTGAGTTGAGTCTTGATCTGGGAACAGCCTCGGATGCGGACGGGCGCAGGGCTGGCCCCGATGAGACCGAGGCAGGACCCGTCTTTGAACCACTAAATGGCGATTCGGATGTTCAAACCGACTCTCTTCCACAAATTCTGGTCCCAAGCCGGGGCATTGATATGAGGTTTTGACACATGATCACCCCAGTCACCACGACGCAGGCAGCAAGCTCTCAGCCGTCTGCAAACGACACGCAGACTTCCGCGATTGCATCGGATTTCGAAACCTTTTTGCTGATGCTCACAGCGCAAGCCCAGAATCAGGATCCGCTAGAGCCGATGGACTCGACTCAATACGCGTCACAACTGGCCCAGTTCTCGATGGTCGAGCAGCAAGTTCAGACCAATGATCATCTTTCGTCTTTGGCAAGCACGCTGGGCAGTGTAAACCTCAATGAACTTGCAAGCTGGGTCGGTATGGATGTCCGATCAACTTCCGCCTTTCACTTTGACGGTCAACCCAAGACCCTGTTTGCCCAGGCCGACCCGCAAGCCGACACAGCCAAGCTGGTGATACGTGACGACAATGGGACCGAGCTCGACAAAGTAACTGTACCCCCTGCTCAATCCGAATTTGTGTGGGCCGGCGTTACCTCGTCGGGAAATCCAATGAGCACTGGCAACTACACAGCAGCGCTGGAGAGCTACAGGAACGGAGAGCTGCTGACCGAAACACCAGTCGCAGCCTACAACCGCGTCATAGAGGCTCAGGTTGGCGGTGATACAGTGCTTCTAACCCTCAGCGGAGGGCAAGTGATATCAGCAAACGACGTAAACGCCGTTCGAACTGGCGCTTGATCTGAAGTGCAGGAGCGTCCAAAGCTTGGCAAATCGACTCGCCAAAAGAAGTGACACGACCCCTGCCTGAAACGCCTGCCCCTCCTCGCGATCTGGTTGACCGCCTCTGCGTTCAGGGGTTGGTCAGCGCGCGCGCGCGATTTGAAACACTCTATGGCGGGCGCACTAATCAAGTATGGAAGGTCCTGGAAGACAGCGGCGACAAGGTGCTGAAGCTGTACAACACGGCCCTGCGCAACCCCTTGTTTCGCAATGACCCAGAGTTAGAGGCCCAATGTCTCAAAACCCTCGGGCCAGAAGGGTTCGTGCCAAGGCTGCGCGACTCGGGACGGTACAAAGACGCGCACTGGGTCTTCTATGACCACGCACCCGGAACACCCTGGCGGGAAGGAGCCGACAAGGTAGGTTCGCTACTGCGCAGGTTACACGACCTTACGCTTTCCATTGCAGCCCCACCCGGATGCAACGGCAGTGAAGATCTAAGGGCGCATGGGGTTCGTATTCTGCAGGGCTGCTCTTCTGAGGCGCGGCACAAATTGTTGGAACAGCAACCCGTGGAAACGGTGGCACCCGCGAAAAAGACCTGCCTGATTCATGGCGACCCTGTAGCTGGGAACATCCTGGTTGCAGGAACAAGCCTGACACTGATCGACTGGCAATGCCCTGCCCTTGGTGATCCAACCGAGGATTTGGCGCTGTTTCTTTCTCCGGCCATGCAACGCCTGTACCGAGGAGCCGCTTTGGCAAAGTTCGAAGAAGAGCAGTTTCTGAACGCCTACGGCGATCCGGAAATTGCGGACCGTTACCGGCGCTTAAAACCTTGGTATGCGTGGCGCATGGCCACCTATTGCCTGTGGCGCGCGGAAAACGGCGCGCCCGATTATGCTGAAGGTCTCAAGCTGGAAGCAGCAGTTCTGTGATTTTCGGTTTTATCTAAGATCCGCAAGGGCCATCAGGGCATAGGCCGGCGGCATGAGCGCGCGACGCCAGCGCCCCAGTGGGACTTTTCCGGGCGGTTGGCGCATTGCGGCAGGCAAACCGGTACTCAGCCCCATAGCCAACCTTGCCAGAGCCCGTCCGCTGTAAGTTCCCATGGCAACGCCATTTCCGTGAAAAGCAAAGCCCGCAAACATACCCGGCTGCCCCGGTACAGGTCCAACATAGGGCGTCAACGAACGCGACATACACACCAACCCGGACCACATATGCGTGGCCTCGACCTTCGCCCAGGCAGGAAACATCTTTTTGAAATCCTGCTGAATCTTTGCCCGGATCGATGCCTCTGAACGGGCAGAAGACCGCAACCCTCCCCTCATACCAAACAGAAAGCGCCCGTCCGGCATCAAGCGGAAATAATGCAGAAGGTTACGCGTATCATAGCACATCTGGGCCGAGGTCCAGCCCTGTTCCCGTTGCTCAGCCTGGCTGAGCGGTCGCGTGACCATAACGGTCGATTGTGCAGGCAGGTAACGCCCTGACATCCAATCCGGGATATCTTCGCTGGAGTATCCGTTGGTACAGACCAGAACAACCTGTGCATTGACCTGCCCCCCAGGGGTTCGCAAACCAAATCCCGTTTTAGTTTTCTCGATGTCCATAACTGAGCTGTTCTGAAACAGAAGTGCACCTTTGGCTCTGGCTGCGCTGGCAATCCCGAACAGATACTTTCGGGGGTTTAACCCAAATCCAACAGGCATCGTGTACCCGCCGTAAAATGCCCCCTCCATTCCCAACGCGGGCAAGTCTTTGGCTTCGTGCAGTATGCCGGTCTTGCCTGACTTTTGGCGCAACACATCCATCGCGTGTTTTGAATGCGCAAGTTGGGTTTCACCGTTCGAATGCGTGTCAGCATCAATTTGATACCGCGCCAGAAGATCGGCAACCAACTGCACGGCATCTGCTTCGGCTGTTTCATAGGCCTGCGCCCCGTCTCGGCCATGCCGACGCTCCATAACGGTATGGTTCAGCTTTGAGCCACCCAAACAGCAAAAGCCGCCATTGCGTCCGGACGCACCCCATCCCGGAGGGCCAGCTTCGAGAACTGCAACCGACGTGGTTTCAGCCAAATGCAAGGCGGCAGAAATCCCTGTAAAGCCACCGCCGATCACGGCGACATCGACTTGCAGGTCCTCCTGAACCTGCGGCCAATCGGGGCTGGAAACCGTTTCATCCCACCAACACCCGTCGCGTGGTGCACTACTGTATGCGTAGTTCGGAAAAATCCGCTTCATTCGGTGCGCGCAGCGGCCAATTCATCCTGCCGCTGACGAACCATTGCCCGTTTGGTTACAAGCGAGGCCGTGATGACACCAACCGTCACCACAGCAATCATGATCGTGGACAGCGCGTTGATTTCCGGGCTTACTCCAAGGCGTACGGCCGAAAAAATCTTGATCGGCAAAGTCGTTGCCGACGGCCCTGATGTGAAGGACGCAATCACCAGATCATCCAGCGACAAGGTGAAGGCCAGCAACCAGCCCGAAATCACTGCTGGCGCGATGATCGGCAGGGTGACAAGGCGGAATGCTTGCGCGGGTGAGCATCCGAGATCCAGCGCTGCTTCTTCCAGTGATCGGTCAAAGGTGATGAGACGCGAGGAAACAACCACTGACACGAAACACATTGAAAAGGTGGTGTGGGCCAGAACGATGGTCAGAATCCCTCGATCCAGACCGATGCCGATAAACAGCAACAGCAACGAAAGGCCGGTGATCACTTCGGGCATCACCAGCGGTGCATAAATCATGCCAGAGAACAACGTACGACCAAAAAACCGCCCGCTGCGGACCAGTACATAGGCAGCAGCCGTTCCCAAAATGGTTGCGAGTGTCGACGAGAAAACCGCCACCCGGATTGTGACCCAGGCAGCATCCAGAAAGGCTTCGTTCTGAAGAAGCTCTCCGTACCACTTGGTTGAAAACCCGGCCCAGACCGTAACCAGTTTGCTTTCGTTGAAGCTGAAAACGATCAGGATGATCATCGGGATGTACAGGAACGCAAATCCCAGCGTCAGCGAAACAGTATTGAACCAGCTTAACCTGTTCATCCGTCACTCTCCGCCTGTTTCTGCTGGTTGCGCTGGAACAGCACGATGGGAACCACCAAGATCAGTAGCAAGATAATCGCCACTGCACTGGCCACCGGCCAATCACGGTTCGAGAAGAACTCTTCCCACAACACCTTGCCAATCATCAGTGTGCCCGAACCGCCCAGAAGCGAGGGGATCACGAACTCACCGATCACCGGGATCATCACAAGGAAGCAACCTGCAATGATGCCGGGTTTGGACAATGGAATAGTCACCAGCCAGAAGGCTTGCAAACGCGAACAGCCCAGATCTTCGGCCGCCTCTATCAGCGATCCATCCAAACGCTCCAACGCCGAATAGATCGGCAAAATCATGAACGGCAGATAGGTGTATACGATGCCAATATAGACGGCGGTCGAGGTATTCAGGATTGTCAGTGGCGTAGAAATGATGCCCGTCCACAACAGGATCTGATTCAGATACCCTTCGTTCGAAAGGATACCCATCCACGCGTAAACCCGGATCAGGAATGAAGTCCAGAACGGCAGGATCACCAGCATCATCAGCGTTGGCCGCCATTCCTGGGGCGCGCGTGCCATGCCATAGGCGATGGGATAGCCGACCAGCAAGGTAAAGAAGGTCGAGATCAGAGCAATCTTGACGCTGGAGAGGTAGGCTTTCCAATACAGATCGTCCTCAGTCAGCCAGACATAGTTCTCAAAATCCAGCTGGCTGAAAAACTCTTTGATCCCCGCCCATCCCGAGGAAAGGTCCAAAGTCGGGGTGTAGGGTGGGATTGCGAGTGCAGTGTCCGACAGCGAAATCTTCAGAACGATGAAGAATGGCACCAAAAATAGTGCCAGCAGCCAGACATAAGGGATGGCGATCAGAACGGCGCGGCGCATCAGTTCGCCAGCAAAACCGCAGCCGTCGCTGTCCAGGACAGCCAGACCGGGTCTTCCCAAGTGAACGAACGGCGCGAGATGCGGCGGGTGTTGGCCGTCTGTGCCTTGATGATTGTGCCGTTTGCCAATTCTACATGATAGGTGGACAGATTACCCAGATAGGCAATGTCATGAACCTTGCCCTGAACAGCGTTGACCGCGTCGGCCGGCCGTTCGGCTGAGATGGTCACCTTTTCGGGGCGGATCGCCAGATGACAGGACTGACCGTTTGAGAAGCCCGTTGATGACGACGCCGTTATAGGAGCCTGACCTTCGGCCCAATCAATCTGATAAGTATCCTCACCCGATGGGGCTGCACGGCCTTCGATAATGTTCACATCCCCAATGAAATCAGCAACATAAACCGAGGCCGGGTTCTCGTAAATCCGGTCGGGCGTGGCAACCTGCATCAATTGTCCCTGATCCATCACCGCCACTCGGCTGGCGACTGTCATGGCCTCTTCCTGATCGTGGGTGACGATCACAAATGTGGTGCCGGTTTTCTCTTGAATATCCATCAATTCGAACTGCGTATCTTGGCGCAGTTTCTTGTCGAGCGCGCCCAGCGGTTCATCCAACAGCAAAAGTTTTGGGGCCTTCGCCAGCGAGCGCGCCAAAGCCACACGCTGTCGTTGCCCACCTGAAATCTGATGCGGCTTACGGCGGGCAAACTGCTCCAATCGGGTCAGGCGCAGCATTTCTTCAACCCGCTCTTCAAGGTCGTGTTTCGGCATATTGTCGCGACGCAGACCAAACGCGATGTTTTCCCAGACGCTGAGATGGGGGAAAAGAGCGTATGACTGGAACATCATATTCACAGCGCGCTTGTTGGGTGGAATAGGGTCGATATCCTGCCCCCCCAGCATGATATGACCTTCAGTCGGGGTCTCGAACCCAGCAAGCATCCGCATCATCGTTGTCTTGCCGCATCCCGACGGACCAAGCAGGGCAAAGAACTCACGCTCGAATATGTCCAGAGACAGATTGTCGATCGCCGTGAACTCGCCGAAGCGCTTGGTCACGTTCTGAAACTGGATCAAGGGTTTCGCCTGTGGGTCATCCCACGGCGCAAAGACGTCAGAATTCAAGGCAGCCCCCGCATAATCAGTTTGGACATTTTGTGCGCGGGGCCGTCATTCGACCGCCCCGCGCCGAGAAACCGGATCAGGTACCAGACTTGATCTTGGTCCAAAGGCGGGTCACGACGCGCTGCGTTTTCGCCGGGTAAGGCGTCGTGATGTACAGATTTTGCATTGTCGTATCATCCGGATAGATTGCCGGATCTCCAATCACGTCTTCCTCAAGGAATTCCTGCGAGGCTTTGTTGCCGTTGGCGTAGTAGACGTAATTGGACGCGGCGGCCATGTTGTTGGCATCCAGAATGAAATTCAGGAACTTATGCGCGCCTTCCGGATTCGGTGCATCCGCCGGGATCGCCATTTGGTCAAACCACATCAGCGACCCTTCCGCGAACGGATGATATTCGATGTTCACACCGTTATCAGCTTCGGCTGCGCGATCACGCGCCTGCAGGATGTCACCTGACCAACCCACGGCAACGCAAATGTCGCCATTCGCCAGCGCGTTAATGTATTCCGAACTGTGGAATTTTTGGATGTGCGGACGAACGCTTGTCAGAACGTCTTCGACCTTTTTGATTACATCCGGATCGTGGCTGTCCGGGTCTTCACCGATATACTGCAAAGTCATCGGAATCATTTCGGCCGGTGCATCCAGAAAATGGACGCCGCATGACGCCAGTTTTTCCATGTTCTCTGGCTTCAGAACCAGGTCCATGCTGTTCAGGGCCACATCATCGCCCAAGGCTTCTTTGACCTTGTCGACATTTACGCCAATGCCCGTGGTGCCCCACATATAGTTAATCGAATAGGCGTTGTTTGGGTCGTACCCTGCGGTTCGCTCTTGAATAACGTCCCAAAGGTTGCCCGCATTCGACAGTTTGGCCGCATCCAGTTCCTGAAACGCCCCCGCCTGAATCTGACGTTGAAGGAATGTGCCAGATGGCACAACAACGTCATACCCGGACCCACCGGCCAGCATCTTTGTTTCCAACACTTCGTTGCTGTCGAACACATCGTAGATGAGGGTCAGACCGGTTTCTTCCTCGAATTTGCTCAGAAGCTCTTCGTCGATGTAGTCGGACCAGTTGTAGACACGCACCTCTTCAGCGAAGGCCGCCGAAGTCCCCAATGCGATGACCGCTGTCATGGTCAGCGTTTTGATTGTCATATTCTTCTCCCTGCAAGTGTACGGCTATTTTCCCGTTTTTTTGGATTTGATCAAGTTTTGCGTTTTCCCCCGATCCAGCGTATGGTTTCACGAGGTCTGTCACCTGACAAGTCAGGGTTAGTCGAAATGGGATGAACCAATTGGATTTGATCAAAAATAAGGCATCTGCAACTCCAACCGACGGCGGAAAAAAACCCGCACATGAGCAGGTTTATCAAACGCTCAGATCTCAGATCCTGTTTGGGGAACTGGTCCCGGGGCAGCCTGTCACAATCCAAGGTTTGACTGATTCGCTAGGTGTTGGAATGACCCCGGTGCGCGAGGCGATCCGACGGTTGATCTCGGATGGGGCACTGGTATTTCAGGGCAACCGCCGCGTCAGCGTTCCGCTTTTGACCACCGCTGATATCGAGCAAATGATTTTTGCCAGAATTTCAATAGAATCAGAGCTTTCCAGACGCGCAACTGGCAATTTGCAGGCGGAAGACATTGATCATCTGGAACGCATCGACAAGCATTTGGATCGCATGATCGCAGATGGCGATGTGGGCGGGTATCTGCGTCTGAACCAGACTTTTCATGAAACGCTCTACTCCCATGCCAATGCCGCGATCCTCAGTGATCTTGCCGAACGTCTATGGTTGCGCTTTGGCCCGTCTTTGCGGGTTGTTTGCGGTCGCTTTGGTACGCAGAGCCTTCCTGACCGGCACAAAGATATCATAACAGCCCTGCGCAACGGCGACGCTGAAATGGCGGCCAAAGCAACGGCTCAGGACATTGAGCAAGGAATGGAGCTGATCTCAGAGTCCCTCAATTCCGCCTAATTCCCTCCGATTCGATTGACAGTGTAAAATTTGATCATATTGTGATCGCCAATCGCTTTTGTGGGAGAATCTCTGATGTCCACCATCACCAACCATATGCCGACCGCCGAGTTGCAGGCGCTGGATGCGGCGCATCACCTCCATCCGTTTTCCGCCAATGGCGCGCTGGGTCAGGAAGGTGCGCGTGTGATTACCCGTGCCAAAGGGGTTTACCTGACCGATAGCGAGGGTGAAGAGATTTTGGACGCCATGGCAGGTTTGTGGTGCGTCAATATCGGGTACGGTCGCGATGAGCTGGCAGAAGTGGCCGCGCGCCAGATGCGTGAACTGCCCTATTACAACACGTTTTTCAAAACGACCCACGTGCCGGCCATTGCACTGGCCGCAAAGATTGCCGAGTTGGCACCGGGCGATCTGAACCACGTCTTCTTTGCTGCGGGCGGGTCCGAGGCCAACGACACCAATATCCGTCTGGTGCGCACCTATTGGGCCGAAAAGGGCCAGCCGGACAAGAACATCATCATCAGCCGTCACAATGCTTATCACGGGTCTTCCGTAGGGTCTGCGTCGCTGGGCGGCATGGCAGGGATGCATGCACAAGGTGGCATCCCGATCCCGAATATTCACCACATCAACCAGCCCAATTGGTGGGCCGAAGGTGGTGATATGTCGCCCGAAGACTTCGGGCTGGCCCGTGCCCGCGAGCTGGAAGAGGCCATTCTGGAACTGGGCGAAGACCGCGTGGCCGCCTTTATCGCCGAACCCGTGCAAGGCGCAGGGGGCGTGATCGTCGCGCCGGATACGTATTGGCCAGAAATTCAGCGCATCTGTGACAAGTACGACATTCTTTTGATCGCGGACGAAGTAATCTGCGGATTTGGCCGTACCGGCAATTGGTTCGGCTCGCAAACAGTCGGGATCAAGCCGCATATCATGACCATCGCCAAGGGGCTCAGCTCGGGCTACGCGCCGATCGGCGGGTCTATCGTGAATGACGAGATCGCCCAAGTGATCGGCGGCACCGAGTTCAACCACGGCTACACCTATTCCGGCCACCCTGTTGCCGCTGCCGTAGCGCTGGAAAACCTGCGCATCCTCGAAGAGGAAAAAATCGTCGAGCATGTCCGCGACGTAGCAGCGCCTTATCTGAAAGAGAAATGGGAGGCTCTGGCTGATCACCCTCTGGTCGGAGAGGCCAAGATCGTCGGCATGATGGCGTCGATTGCATTGACGCCGGACAAGGCCAGCCGCGCCAAATTCGCCTCGGACCCCGGCACGGTCGGCTATATCTGCCGCGACCGCTGCTTTGCCAACAACCTGATCATGCGCCATGTCGGCGACCGGATGATCATCTCTCCTCCGCTGATCCTGACCCCTGCGGATATCGACGAGATGTTCGTGCGGATTTACAAATCGCTGGATGAAGCACAGGCCGAGATCATCGCACAGGGGCTGATGAAAGCGGCGTCTTGAAATCAGTGACTCACTCAAACAAGAGGCGGTCCCCTTTGGACCGCCTCTTGTTTTCTACCTTAGCCTCTCCAAAAGTTCCTGTGTTGGATACCCATCTGGCCGCAACCCCTGTGCCAGTTGATAGGCCCGCACGGCGTTGATGGTGTTTGGTCCAGTACGCCCATCAATGCCCTTTGTGTCGAACCCGGCCTCGGTCAGACGGGTTTGCAGTTCCTTTTTCTCGGTAAAACTCAACACCCGGTCCGCACGCGGCCAGTCGGATTGAAACGGTGCGCCACCTGCCAGCCGGTCGGACAGATGCCCGATGCCGATCACATAGGCATCGGCCCCGTTATACGCTTCGATCACTTTGAAATTGTCGAAGATCATCAAGGCAACGCCTTGCCCTCCGGCCGGAAGCAGGATCGCCGCCTGACCGTGGTCTGGCACAGCTTTGCCGTCGGTTCCCACAACACCCTGTGCAGCCCATTCGGACGGCATCCGCGTTAAGTCTCGCCGGGCCGAAGCGTAGTCAAAGCCTGCGGGCAATCGCACCTCAACCCCCCAAGGTTGCCCCTTGGTCCAACCGTGCTGTACCAGATACGACGCTGCCGAGGCCAACGCATCCGTTGGGTCGTCTGACCAGATGTCGCGACGGCCATCTCCGTCAAAGTCGACCGCATGATCAAGATACGAGGTCGGCATGAACTGCGTGTGGCCCATCGCCCCCGCCCAGCTGCCCAGCATGTTTGCGGCGTTCACGTCACCTGCCTGCACAATCTGCAGGGCAGCGATTAACTGAGTTTCGAAGAACTGAGCACGCCGCGCGTCAAAGGCCAGTGTCGCCAAAGACCTGAGCGTGCGGCTACTGCCACGGTAGGACCCAAACGAGGTTTCCAGCCCCCAGATTGCTGTGACCACTTCTTTCTCGACACCATATTCAGCCTCGATCTGCTTCAACACCTGCCGGTGCCGTTGCATGGCAGCGCGCCCGTTGGACAATCGCGTGTCCGAAACAGCCGAGTCCAAATAGGCCCAGATCGGTTTTGAGAATTCAGCCTGATTTCGATCCCGCGCGATGATGTCCTCGTCAAAAGTTATGTCCGAGAACACCCGAGACAGCGTCCGTTGCGATATGCCTTGCTGTCGCGCCCGATCCTGAAACGCGCTCAGCCAGACCTGAAACCGCGCTGCCGCGGCCGCAGAGACCTGCAGCGCCTCAATCGACGGGCGTGAAACGGGGCGAAGCGAAACAGCCAAATCTGCCGAGGCCAGCTGTATCCTTTCGCCAAGCATTTCGCCGCTCGACCATGTTCCTGTTTCTAATGGGTCCGCCTGCACCATGGATGCCCATAATGCGACGGTCATGACGCCGCCTACGCATTTATGCATACCGATTTTTCCTGATTACTGCTCAACCCTAAGGTAGCGCAAAATCGGCAAATCACAAAGCGCTCAGGTACCTGTCTCGCAGTCTTGTGCTTCCCGGTCTGCACGGATGCGGGCCAGAACATCGCGCAACATCGGCACGCGATTTGGCCTAAAGCTTTGATCCGTCACGCACATATCCTGCATCCGGTCCAGACGAAAAACGCGGAAATCCTGCCTCAGATGACACCAGCTGAGCAACACATTCGAACGGTCCATATAGACGATGCTAAGCGGATCTACGCGCCGCCGCGTGGCCTCTCCCTTTGCGTCGGTATACGAAAACTCCACCGTGCGTTCGTCCCAGGCTGCCTGCCGCAGGGTTGAAGCGTCTATCGTCGGTGCCGGAGGGCGATTAAATCGGGTAGCCGCCAGAATTGCATGACTCAGCCGGTGCGACTGACGCGGAGGCAAGCGGCCCTGCAACTTTCGAAGGGCGGCACTGGCGGCATCCGCCAAGGCCGGATCACCAATAACCTGAACTTCGCGCAGGCCCAGAACCAGCGCCTCAAGCTCATCATCGGTGAAGCCCAGCGGGGGCAGCGTCGCGTCCTCGATCAGAGTAAACCCAAACCCCGCTTCGCCGTCGATCACAGCCCCAAGACCACGCAGCGCGTCGATATCGCGATGGATGGTCCGGGCCGACACATCCAGATCCTGCGCCAACTGCGCCGAGGTTTTCGGCGACGGGCCAGAACGCAGGGCCTGCATCAATTGGAACAGTCGGGCTGTGCGAGACATGATGAACCCTAGCCTACACCTGATGTCAGAAACTGTCATCAGCCCCGACTACGTATCATGCATCCCTACAAACGGAGCAAAGTGATGCTGACCCTTCTCACCTATCCTTCTGCCTTCGGCCTGTTCAGTGCCAGCCCGTTCTGCGTCAAAACGGCTTTGATGCTGCAACATTCCGGCCAGAAATGGCAGCGCTCTGACATGCTTGATCCCCGAAAGATGCCGCACCAGAAACTACCCGTTCTGCGCACACCCGAGCGCCTGATCCCCGACAGTGACCTGATCCGCGATTGGCTGGAACAAGACCAGGGTGCGGATTTCGATCATGGCCTGACAGATGTTGAAAAAGCGCAGTCCCGCGCTTTGGTGCGCATGGCCGAAGAACACCTGTATTTTCACATCGTTCTGGACCGTTGGGGCAATGACGACGTATGGCCGATCCTGCGTGAAACCTTCTTTACCGGGATACCGGCCCTGATCCGAAAGCCTGCGTCCAACGCAATCCGAAAGTCTGTTCTGAAAGGGATCACGTCTCAAGGGATTGGGCGGTTCTCGCTGTCTGAAAGGTTGGACAGGGTTGAACGCGATCTTGAGGCGATCTCGGCCTATCTTTGGCAATCCTCCTTCCTGCTGGGGGACAAACCGACATCTGCGGATATGAGCGTCGGTCCAATGCTTGCTGCAATGCGCGCAACGCCTGCCGATACCCCGCTGACCCGGCGTATCAAACAGGATAATGTGTTGAACAGTTACGTGGACCGGATGGAACAGGCGATACCCGTTTGAAACCTTTTGATAACCCCAAAGTCGCCGCAGCATTCGAGGCCCTGCCCGCGCCCGCACGTGCAGGAGCCTTTGCGCTGCGTGACCTGATCATTGACACGGCAACATCTATGCCCGCCGCCAACCCGCTGCGAGAAGTGCTGCGCTGGGGCCAACCTGCGTACCTAGCGCCCAAAGGATCAACGATCCGGCTGGGTGCACATAAGTCGGCCAGTTTTGCACTGTTCGTGCATTGTCAAAGCCGATTGATGGGTGACTTTACCTTGGCCTTCCCGGGTGAGGATCGCATTGACGGAACTCGCGCCGTTCTGTTCGACGATCCACACCAAATAGATCCGAACCGCCATGGGTGGCTGATCGCCCGGGCATTGACCTATCACCTCTGACGGCGTTTGCGTTCCACCTTGCGCTTGATCTTGTCTTTTTTACGCTTGGTGCTGACGGCTTTCCGTCGAGCCGCCCGCTTGGCGGGCCCACGCCCGCGCGGCAGCGCCTGATCGTCGATCGACAAAAGTTCCAGTTCCAAACCACCCGTGACCGGCGTTGCTTCGGTCAGACGCACGGTGACGCGCTGGCCGATGGCGATGATCAGCCCAGTATCCGATCCCATCAGAGTCCCGGCCTCGCGGTCGAAATGAAAAAACTCGCGCCCGAGCGAGCGCACAGGTACCAGACCATCCGCGCCGGTTTCATCCATCTTCACGAAAGCCCCGAACCGGGCGATGCCGCTGATGCGACCGGTGAACTCATTGCCCACCCGCTCGCTTAAATAGGCGGCCAGATAGCGGTCAGTTGTGTCCCGCTCGGCCATCATCGAGCGGCGTTCGGTGTCCGAAATGTGCGTGGCTGTCTCGTCCAGCCGCATAATTTCATCCTCGGTCAGCCCGTCCTTGCCCCAGCCATGGGCCGAGATCAGCGCCCTGTGCACAATCAAGTCGGCATAGCGGCGGATAGGCGAGGTGAAATGTGCATAGTTGCGTAACGCCAGCCCGAAATGCCCGAAATTTTCAGGGTTATAGTAAGCCTGCGCCATCGATCTCAGGGTGGTGAGGTTGATCAACTCCGCGTCTTCTGTCCCCGCAGCCGCGTTTAGCAATGCATTCAGATGCCGGGTCTGCAATACCTGCCCTTTGGCCAGGTTTAGACCCGCCGCCTGCGCTGTTTCCCGCAAGCTTTCAAGCTTCTCAGGCGAGGGTTCCTCGTGCACGCGGAACAACAACGGGCGGCGCTTGGCAATCAGGGTTTCGGCTGCAGCGACATTGGCGAGGATCATGAACTCCTCGATCAGCTTATGGGCATCCAAACGGTCGCGGAAAGCAACGCTTGTCACTTCGCCGGTTTCTGAGAGGACAATCTTACGTTCGGGCAGGTCCAGTTCTAACGGCTGCCGCACCGCACGGGCCTTTTTCAGGGCGGCGTACGCGGCATAGAGCGGTTTCAGCACCGGCTCCAGCAATGGCCCGGTGCGGTCGTTGGGATTACCGTCAATGGCCTCTTGTACTTCTGTGTAATTCAGCGAGGCGGCCGACCGCATCAGACCGCGCACAAACCTGTGCCCAACCTTGTTCCCATCCGCATCGATCTGCATGCGCACAGCGATACAGGCGCGCGGCACTCCTTCGTGCAGGGAACATAAATCCCCCGACAACCGATCCGGCAGCATCGGCACCACTCGGTCAGGAAAATAGCTGGAGTTGCCCCGCTTTCGCGCCTCACGATCCAGGGCCGAGCCCGGCAGGACATAAGCGGACACATCTGCAATGGCGACCCAGATCACATGCCCGCCGGGGTTCTTGGGATCGTCGTCGGCATGTGCATAGCATGCATCGTCATGATCCCGCGCGTCCGATGGGTCGATGGTCAACAGCGGCATGTCCCGAAGGTCTTCGCGGCCCTTCAAGCCAGCTGGTTTGGCCTTGTCGGCTTCGGCAATCACCTTGTCGGGGAAGTCATCCGGGATGCCATGCTGATGAATCGCGATCAGGGACACCGCCTTGGGCGCGGTCGGATCACCCAAGCGTTCCACAATGCGCGCGCGTGGCAGACCCATGCGGTTTTTGGGTCCAGCCTGTTCAGCTTCGACCAACTCGCCGTCTTTGGCGCCCAAAACCGCGCCCTCGGGCACCAGCCATTCAGAAGAGCTTGCCTTGTCGATGGGCACGATCCGCCCACCCTCGGCCCCCTTGCGGAAGATACCGACGATCTTGCGCGGATTGGTCCCGATGCGGCGGATCAGGCGGGCCTCGTAGTTGTGATCTTCTTCATGCACCACGGTCAGGCGCGCCAGAATGCGGTCGCCTTCACCCAATGCCGGATCGCTGGCTCGGGTGATCAACAGAACGATAGGCTCGACCCCCTCACCATGCCATTCCAGCGGGCGCGCGAACAGATCGCCATCGGTGTTCGGGGCCTTGACCTGCAACACGCTGACCGGCGGCAGACGATCCGGGTCACGATAGCTGCGCTTGCGCTTTTCCAGATGCCCTTCTGCCTCAAGCTCTTTGAGAATGCGCTTGAGATCGATCCGATCCGCGCCCTTGATGCCAAAGGCTTTGGCGATATCGCGTTTCGACGTCAGGGTTGGGTTCGCCGAGATCCAGTCCAGGACCTCCTGCTTGGTGGGGATGCGAGTCATATCTTCGGCCTATCACGCGTTTGCGACCGCGTCATGATAAAATACTTCAGGCTTTCAGATCGGCCACCGTATCCACATCGCGCAGGTGATCCAGCAATGAGATCCGCGCGCCGGGAACCGTGGCCAACGTGTCCGCCAAAGCGTGCTTTGTTGACCATCGTACATCGCGAAACAAACCCGTGGGCAAAGCAGCGTACCGTTGCGCGCCAACCAGCCAGTAACCGCCATCCGGTGCAGGGCCGAACACCATTTGAGATCGCCCCAACGCATCAAAAGCGCTGGCAATATGTCTGCGCGAAATCCCCGGAATATCGGCACCAATCAGGCAAACCGGGCCTTTGGGCATGCCCCGCAGCATGCGACCCATGCGGTGTCCAAGATCACCACGCCCCTGTCCCGCGCGCGGCAGGTCAGCTGGCCAGATACGGCTGGTCAGACCCTCGGCATCCGGTGACACCGCCAACACGATTTGCCAGCGCGGATCACGCAGTCGCCGGATCAAGGACCGGGTCTGGTGCCGGAACCACCAAGCCGCACCCACCATGCCGATATCACGCCCCAGCCGCGTTTTCACACGGCCCGGACGCGGCTCTTTCACCATGATCACCAATGTGCGCTGCATGGCTCAGGCAAAATAGTCCGTCAGGATGCGCATATAGATCGCCTTGAGCTGTTCGATCTGGGCCACTTCAACGCATTCATCCACCTGATGCATGGTGCGCCCGACCAGTCCAAACTCGACTACCGGACAGTGGTTTTTGACGAAACGCGCATCTGATGTGCCCCCTGTTGTCGACAACTCGGGCGTGACACCGGTTTCCGCTTCGACCGCTTTGGCCACCAGATCAGACAGTGGCCCCGGCGGGGTCAGGAAGCTTTCCCCGGAAATCTTGATGTTTACGTCCACCTCAACGCCGTACTCGGCAGCCACCTGATCCGCCTCTGATCGCAACCAATCGCTTAGGCTTGCACCGGAATGCAGATCATTGAAGCGAATATTGACCGCGCTGCTGCACCGGGCCGGGATCACGTTGGTGGCAGCGTTCCCGGTGTCGATTGTAACGACTGCCAACGTTGAGGCATCGAAGTGGTCCGTGCCCTGATCCAGCTCGTGACTTGCCAGCCGATCCATCAGCCGCGCAATCGCAGGCAGTGGGTTCTTGGCTCGATGCGGATAGGCCGAATGCCCCTGCACGCCGGTGATCGTGAACCATGCTGTCATCGAGCCGCGGCGGCCGATCTTCATCATCTCGCCCATCGTGTTCGGGCATGTTGGTTCGCCGACCAGACAGACCGACATACGCTCATCCGCGCTGTTCATATAGTCGAGCAAGGCAGTGGTGCCGTCCAGCGCATCACCTTCTTCATCACCGGTGATCGTCAGGATGATGGCCCCGTCCGGCGGCGTATCGCGCACGAAATCCACCGCAGCGGCGGCAAAGGCCGCGACCCCGGATTTCATATCGGTGGTACCACGCCCGTACATCACACCATCCCGCACCTCGGCCCCGAAAGGCGGCAACGTCCAGGCCGCTTCGTCACCCACCGGAACAACATCTGTATGGCCATTGAACCCGAAGCTGCGCGCATGACCTTTCTGACCCCACCGCGCGAACAGGTTACTGATGCCCCCACGGTCGACGCGCGCGCATTCAAAGCCCGCATCCGACAGAACCGACCCAAGCAATTCAAGCGCGCCGCCCTCTTCAGGTGTGACCGATGGGCAACGGATCAGGTCAGCTGTCAATTGAACGGGGTCGGTCATGCAGGGGCCTCAGGAACTAAGTCTTTTGCGGGTTCGCGCACAGATTCAACGAATTGGCCGGATTTCCAACCCCAAACGGCAAAAAAATCGATCATCTGAATGCTAAGATGTCAAAGCGATACCCCAACAAATCATGACAATTTACCTGGCGACCACCTTGCCGTGTGCCACACAATCGCGTTACAGGGCCGCGAAACAGGTGAACTGAATATGAAGCGCGCAATTTACGCTCTGATCTGCCTGACTTTCGCCGTCATCGCACAGCAGAGCCTGGCACAGTCCCTTTCTGTCACAACCGTGACCCGCCCCCCGTTTTCCTATGTCGAAGACGGGGCGGAAACGGGTTTCTCGATGGATTTGCTGGCCGCACTGGCTGAGTCACTGAATTGGGATTACACCGTTAACCGCGTGGATGCCTTTGCAGATATGCTGGGCGCTGTCCAGGACGGGTCTGCTGACCTTGCAATCGCCAATATCTCGATCACGGCGATGCGTGAAACTCAGATGGATTTCAGCCAGCCGATTTTTGAGGCCGGGCTGCAGATCATGGTGCCATCGGACGCAGTACGCCAGCCTTCCTTGGTTCAGGCACTGCTGTCCAAAGAACTTTTCATCGCCATCGGTCTGGCCTTTGCCATTCTCCTTGGCGGCGGCATGCTGATGTGGAGCTTTGAGCGCCGCGCCCAACCCTATTTCGACCGCAAACTGAACGAGGCCTGGTTCCCGTCGTTCTGGTGGGCGCTGAATCTGGTCGTGAATGGCGGTTTCGAGGAACGTATGCCCCGCACCCCGTTTGGGCGAATGTTGGGGGTCGTGCTGGTCGTATCGTCCTTGTTCATCGTGTCGGTTTTTACCGCACGCATCACCTCGGTCATGACGGTGGACGCGATTACCGGCAGCGTGAACTCGGTCAACGACCTCTACGGCAAAAGTGTCGGCACCATTTCCAACTCGACCGCGGCAAGTTTTCTAAACCGGCGCGAGATCGAATTCACCGGCTATCCCGGGCTGGAACAGATGCTGGACGCCTTCAAGGCCGAAGAACTTGACGCCGTCGTGTTTGACGCGCCTGTCCTGTCCTATTTCGCGTCGCATGAAGGGCGGCGGATCGCGTCCATGACCGGTGGCATCTTCCTGCGCGAGAATTACGGTATCGCCTTCCCGACAGGCTCCCCGCTGGTCGAGGATGTCAATCAGGCTTTGCTGGCACTGCGCGAAGACGGAACCTATGACGAAATTTACCGCAAATGGTTCGGGACGCGGAACTAAGCTTCTGCTTCGTCTCCAAAAAACGGTGTCATCTGCGCGACAATTACGGCGTTTTCGTCCAGCGCACGCTGCATCAGGGCACGTTCGTCCGGTTCGATATCGTGCCCCTGCGCCTCGCGTTCAGCTAATGTGCCGTACCCGGTGACGTCCAACGGTGCCGTTTCGGCCTGTTTCAATATCGCCACCGTCTCACGCACGGCCTCGGCCTCATCAACACCACTTGCATAGCATATCAACGCCGCGCCGGTTGCCCCTTCGGGCAACCCGTCACCATCCTTGCGGCCGATCTGGACCAGAAGAGTATAAACTTGCTGACGCGAGGGTTTCTTTTGCTTTTCCATGCGCAGGGCCATAGCCGCGTGCCCGCCGACGGTCAAGAAGCCCGGAATTGCAGACAGGCAATCTGGCGTCCATAGTGCCGGGAAACCGCCAAACCATGACAACACAGGACCATTCCATGACCTATCCCGATTTCATTACAGCATTTCCCAGCCTCGATGTCCCGTTCCCGGAAGACGTCGTTCAAACCGCCGTGATACGGTCTGACGCAGGGTTGGTCGCGTTTTTCACATTTCTCAAAGACTTCGAACTGCCTGCGCATTCCCACAAAGCCCAATGGGGAACGGTAATCGAGGGCGAAGTTGAACTGACTATCGGGTCCGAGACCAAAACATACCGTCCGGGCGACAGCTATTCGATCCCATCAGGTGTTGAACATGGCGGTAAGATCAAGGCGGGTACTCGGGTGATCGACGTTTTTGAAGAACCAGACCGTTATCCGGTCAAAGTCTGAATCACAAAAAAGGGCTGCAGCAAAAGCAACAGCCCTTCATTGATGTTTTGGCGGTTTTAGTCGCGCAGCAATTCGTTGATCCCTGTTTTAGAGCGGGTCTTTTCATCCACCCGCTTTACGATCACGGCGCAGTACAGGCTGATGTTGTTCTTCGAAGGCATCGAACCGGCAACGACCACCGAATAGGGCGGCACTTCGCCATAAGTGACTTCACCGGTTTCACGGTCGACGATCTTGGTGGATTTGCCGATGAACACGCCCATGCCCAGAACCGAACCTTCGCGGACGATGCAGCCTTCGACCACTTCCGAACGTGCACCGATAAAGCAGTTGTCTTCGATGATGGTCGGGCCGGCCTGCATGGGTTCCAGGACACCACCGATGCCGACGCCGCCGGACAGGTGAACGTTTTTGCCGATCTGCGCACAGGATCCGACGGTGGCCCATGTGTCGACCATGGTGCCTTCATCGACATAAGCGCCCAGATTCACAAAAGACGGCATCAGAACCGCGCCGGGCGCGATATAGGCCGATTTACGAACCACGCAGTTCGGAACGGCGCGGAACCCGGCGGCCTGCCACTGGCTTGCGTCCCAACCGGCGAACTTGCTGTCCACCTTGTCCCACCAGCCACCAGCCTGCGGACCACCGGACTGGATTTCCATATCCTTGATGCGGAAGCCCAGCAGAACCGCTTTCTTGGCCCACTGATTCACATGCCAGTCGCCGCTCTCAAGCTTTTCCGCGACGCGCAGCGACCCGCTGTCCAGCGCGTTCAGCGTATCCTCGATCGCTTCGCGCTGTTCGCCGGTGGTGGCGGGCGTGATAGTGTCGCGCGCCTCCCAGGCGGCTTCGATGGCGGCTTCCAGTTGCGCGTTGGACATGGGGCGTCTCCCTACAGAATCTGTTCGTGTCGGTTTGGCCTATACGCAAGTGGAACCCATGGCGCAATGCGACGAACACGGGTCATTTTGCGTCTGAAAGGTCTGGAATCAGCTGGCGCGGCGGATATGGCGGGTCAGGATACCTTTTGCAGTGCTCAGGTCCTTGCGCTTGAGGGCCTGAACAAGTGCCGCGTGATCCTTGTCCACCTGTTGCACCCATTTTGACCGCCAATGCGCAAACAGATGACGCGCGCTTGCGATATGCAGGTCATCAATGGCGTGTAAAAGTCGGGGTAAGCCGCATGGTGTCAGGATGGCGCGATGGAAAGCGCGGTTCAAAGCTTCCCATTGTGGCATCGTCTGCGCCTCATCACAGGCGATGCGGGCGCGATCAATCTTGTCCAACGCGACCGGAGACATGTTCTGCACCGATTGTTGCAACGCAAGGGTTTCCAGCGCCACGCGCATTTCGATCACCTCACGCACTTCAGCCGGGTCCAGCGCAGTGACCCGCATCCCCCGGCGAGGCTCATGCCGGGCCAACCCATGCGCCTCAAGCCGCAACAAGGCTTCACGCACCGGGACGTGGCTGGTGTCAAATTGACGGGCAATATGGTCCTGCCGCAGCTTTTCCCCGGCCTCAAGCTCTCCGGTGATGATTTGCTGGCTCAGGCTTTGGTAGATCGTGTCGGAAATCGTAGCGGACATGGATTATAGATAAAATTCACCCCACCCGTTCACAAGCCGATAATTCACCCGGCAAGCGGATCTGGCGCAATATTTGCACCACATGCCAACACAGCAACACGTTCGCCCGGTTCGGGCTGGTAAACACCCGACGTCAAAGCCGCCAACGCCGTTGCACCCGCAGGCTCCACCAGAATGCGATGGCTCTGCCAAAGCGCCTTTTGCGCATCCGCAATCGCGTTGTCCGATACCAGAACCGAGCTCATCCCCTGCGCCAGATCGAAACAGATCTGTCCGATCCGCCGCGCGCCCAGCGCATTGGCTGCAATACCCGAGACCGAGACATCCACCGGCTCACCCGCCTGCAACGCAGCATTCAAGGCGCAAGAGGTTTCAGGTTCAACCGCCACAACCTTGCGCGCGCCGTCAAACCACGCCAGGGCCCCGGCAATCAGACCGCCGCCGCCAACGGCAACCAGAATAGTATCGGCCTGAAGGCCCTGAGCATCCCACTCGGCAAAACAAGTCCCTTGCCCTGCCACTGTGGCCGGTGCGTCATAGGCGTGAATTTGCATGGCACCGGTGGCTGCCTCGTGTTCCTGCGCCGCGGTCAGCGCGTTGGCGTATTCGCCAGATACAACACTCAAATCCGCTCCGGTTTGCCGGATCAAAGCGATTTTCGACGGACCTGCCAGTTCCGGCACGAATATCTTGGCGGGATGGCCCAACGTCTGCGCGGCATACGCCGCCGCCGCGCCATGATTGCCACCAGAGGCCGCAACCAAACCGGCTTGTGGCACCTCCATGCTGAGCAGCGTGTTGAACGCCCCCCGCGCCTTGAAACTGCCGGTGTGCTGCATGTGCTCGAGTTTTAGTTCGATCGGATAGCCCGGAATGCGGCTTTCCATCACTGGTGTCACTTGTGCATATCCGGCGATACGGTCGCGGGCTTTTGAAATTTCACTTTTCCAATTCATTCTTGTCTTTCCGTGACTGGCGCTCTGATCGCGAACCCTATAGCTGTTTGTCAAACACGCAAGCAGGGATCGATCACCTATGAGAGAAGACCGCCACAACCCGTTCCGCGACGCGCAGACCGACCGCTCGACCGCGAGTGAGGTTCCGGACACGCCGCAGACGCGTTCACCTGCCTATCGCCTTGCCTTTGCCGATGACGAATTCCTGTGCCGGGACGAGTTGCGTCCGGTGCGCCTGCAACTGGAACTGCTAAAACCCGAGATGATCATGACCGAGCGTGAGATCACCTCGACCATCGTCATGTTCGGCGGCGCGCGCATTCCGGAACCGTCGCAGAAACACACGGCGCGAACAGAGACTTTGGCCGGGTTGTCACAATATTACGATGAGGCGCGTGAGTTCGCGCGGCTAATGACCGAAAAGTCAAATGAAACCGGATGCCGCGAGAACGTCATCGTTACAGGTGGCGGCCCCGGTGTGATGGAGGCAGGAAACCGAGGCGCGCAGGACGCGGGTGGGTGTTCGATTGGTTTGAATATCGTGCTGCCGCACGAACAAGCACCGAACCTCTATGTGACACCGGACCTCAGCTTCAACTTCCATTATTTCGCCATCCGCAAAATGCATTTCCTGATGCGCGCCCGCGCCATCACCATCTTCCCCGGCGGTTTTGGCACGATGGATGAACTGTTCGAATCCCTGACCCTGATCCAGACCGGGCGGATGGACCGCGTGCCCTTCTTGCTGTTTGGCCGCGAATTCTGGGAAAAGGTCATCAATTGGGATGCCCTGGCCGATGCAGGCACCATCTCGGACGAAGACCTCGACTTGTTCCGCTTTGTCGATACTGCGCAAGAGGCGGTCGAGATCATCGAGAACTGGGAACCCGCCCCGCCCCGCGACGAAATTCCGGGGCGCTGAATCATGGCTTCTAAACCCGGAGAGATGCTGCACCTGCGCGGCAATGCGTTGAACGCCGGTGAGCCGGTAACCCTGCCGCTGACCCAAAGCAGCATGTACCACCTGCCCGGAGCGACAGAAGGTTTGCGCACCTATGGTCGCGTCGACAACCCAACCTGGGAGCATCTGGAACATGTTCTGGCCCATCTGGAAGACGCGCCTTGCCTGACATTCCCTTCGGGGATGGCTGCGATCTCGGCAGCGTTGTTTGCGACTCTGAAGGCCAGATCACGCCTGCTGATCCCATCGGATGGGTACTACGTGACACGCGTTTTGGCTGCCCAGTTCCTGTCCGGGCTGGGGGTTTCAGTCACCGAACGCCCGACAACCCGTTTTGCCGAAGGCGGGTTTGACGGATTCGACGTGGTCTTTCTCGAAAGCCCTTCGAACCCCGGACTGGACATGATGGACTTGCCTGCCATCGCCTCGGCAGTTCGCGCGGCTGGAGGCATCACGATTGCCGACAACACGACCATGACCCCATTGGGTCAACGGCCTTTGGATATGGGGATCGACGTGGTGGTGGCGTCAGACACCAAGGCCATGGGTGGGCATTCCGACATGCTGATGGGGCACGTGGCCAGCCGCAATGGGCAGTTCATGGACCGGGTTAGTGAATGGCGCCGGGTGTCTGGCGCGATCCCCGGACCACATGAAGCTTGGCTATTGCATCGCGGACTGGAAACGCTGGATGTACGCTTCGACCGTATGTGCAGCTCGGCACAGGTGCTGGCGGAGCGGCTTGCCGCGCATCCGTCCGTGAAACACATCCGCTACCCCGGTCTGCCCAGCGACCCTTCACACACACTGGCCAAGGCCCAAACCACGCGGTTCGGCTTTCTCTTGTCCCTTACACTGGAAAGCGAGGACCAAGCCGAAGCCTTCATTAACGCTTGTCCCCTTCTGCGCCCCGCGACCTCATTCGGGGGCGTTCACAGTTCAGCCGAACGTCGCGCGCGCTGGGGCGACGATGTCGATCCCGCCTTCATCCGCCTGTCCGTCGGATGCGAACCCGCAGAAGAACTGTGGCAGGCCATCGAGGCCAGCCTGAACGCGCTGTGATTACTTTTTGGCTTCGCGCAGTTCTTTGAACACGTAGATCGGCAGCACAACGCTGGCGATCAGCGCCCCCAGCCAGACCAACAGCGTTGCTCCCAAAAGGTTTGCAACTCCACCTACGGTCAGCCCAGCGGTTATCAGATCAGTCACCAACAGGCCTACAAAGGTCACGATCAAAGCAATCCCGCCCTTCAGCGCAGGCGCTTTCTTTTCACCCAGCTTCAGGATCAGCGGCTCGGCAATCAGCTGCACGACGGTGAAGACGATCACGACGACAATAAAAGAGATCGGCTTGATCGCAAATCCTGACAACAACAGCGAAGCAAGCAACAACCCAATGGCATTCCCGGCCAGCAGAGCAAGAGCCGACTTAATTCTACGCGACATGAGACGATCTCCGTCAATCAACAATTAGAAACATGCAGATGTTAACAGACCTGCAGGATTTTACGAGGCAATTCAATCGCCTCTTCCTTTTGACCTGTTGAAATCGCATGGTAGAACACATTCATCAAGTTCAGACCTGCCCCTGAGCCATGAGTGTGAGATGAGCGACGATCCCTATTCCGTTCTTGGCGTGGCCAAAGACGCCAGCGCCGCCGAGATCAAGAAAGCCTATCGGCGCATTGCCAAGGAATGCCATCCGGACCTGAAGCCCGGCGATGCCGAGGCTGAGGCCAGGTTCAAAGCCGCCGCCGCCGCATATGACCTGCTGAAAGACCCGGAAACCCGCGCGCGGTATGACAATGGCGAGATCGACGCCTCGGGTCAGGAACACCCGCAACAACAGTATTACCGTGAATATGCCGAGGCGGCTGGAAATCCGTATCGCGGACGTCAGGCCGACCCGGACGACATGTCCGACATCTTCGCCGAGTTCATGCGGGGCCGTGGCGGGTTTGGCGGCCAGCGCACACAGGAGTTTCATGCGCCGGGGCACAACCTGAACTATTCGTTGCAGATCAGCTTTCTGGATGCCGTGTTCGGGGCCAGCCAGAAACTGACCCTGCCTGATGGTGACCGGATCGAAGTGAAAATACCTGCTGGTATTACCGACGGCCAAACTATCCGCCTGCGGGGCAAAGGGGCCCCGGGATATGGTGAAGGCCCTCCGGGCGACGCCTTGGTAACTGTTTCGGTGGCCAATCATCCGGTCTTTGATCGCCACGGCGACGACATTCACATCAAGCTGCCCATCACCATCGACGAGGCTATATTGGGTGGCAAAGTCCCTGCCCCTACGATTGACGGCGGCGTGAATGTCAGCGTCCCGGCGGGCACCAGCAGCGGTAAAACCCTGCGATTGCGGGGCAAGGGTGTCAAAAAACGCGGCTCGTCCGAGCGTGGGGATCAGTTGATCGAACTGACCGTATCGATGCCCAACAAAATCGATCACGATCTGAAACAGTTCATGGAGACCTGGCGCGAAACGCACAGCTACGATCCGCGGAAAGGAATGCCGTCATGACCCTGACCGAAAAGGAACTGATCGAAACCGTTGCGCGGCTGACCTCGGACCGGCTGACCGAGTATCTGGCGGCCGAGATTGTGATCCCCGAACAATCAGATCAGGGGCTGGTTTATCACAGCATCGACGTCGCCCGTCTGGAACTGGCCTGCGAGTTGCATGAACAGTACGACATGGAAGCCGATGCGCTGTCGATGATGATCTCGCTGATTGATCAGATGCACGGGCTGCGGGCCGAACTGCGCGAGGTTCTGAACGCGGTCGAGGCTCAACCCGAACCGGTGCGCCGGCAACTGGTTGAAGTAATCGGCACAGCGCGGTTCCGTCGCAGATAACGGGCTTTTGGACTCGACCCATTTGGCGTAGAAGGCCGCCTTGATCTTTTGCCAGGTGGCCCGATGACCCAGTCCCGATCCGAATTGCTGATGCCTGCGGGCAATCTGCGCAAGTTGAAGCTCGCCATCCTTTACGGTGCAGACGCGGTGTATCTGGGCACGCCCGACATGTCACTGCGCACGAAATCCGAGTTCTCGCTAGAAGAGGTGATCGAAGGGGTTGAGTTCTGCCACAGCCATGGCCGACGCGCATACCTGACGCTGAACCTGTTTTCGCACAACAAAGACATCCCGAAACTGGATGAATACATCGACACGGTGCGCAAGGTGCAGCCCGACGGGCTGATCATCGCTGATCCGGGTGTGTTCCAATATGTCCGCGAACGCGCACCTGAACTGCCGCTGCATATCTCGACCCAGGCCAATATCTGTTCCTGGCTGTCGGTGAAGTTCTGGCAGGATCAGGGTGCGGAACTGGTGGTTCTGGCGCGTGAAGTTTCGTACCCCGAGCTTGTGGAAATCCGCGAGAAATGCCCTGACATCAAGCTTGAGGCTTTCGTGCATGGTGCCATGTGCATGACCTATTCCGGTCGTTGCCTGCTATCGAACTTCATGGCCGAACGCGGTGCAAACCAAGGCAATTGCGCCAATTCCTGCCGTTGGAACTATGGTCTGAAGCTGCGCCTGAAGGACGGCACACATCAGGAACTGCGCATAAACGATGAAAACGCGGACCTGTTTGAATTCCTGTTGGAAGAAGGCTGCCGCCCCGGTGATTTGATGCCTATCGAAGAGGATGATCGGGGCTCATATATCCTAAACTCGCGTGATCTTTGCATCATGCCGAAGCTGGATGAATACCTGAAAATCGGTGTCGACAGTCTAAAGGTCGAAGGGCGCGGCAAGTCGGAGTATTACGCAGCCATCGTCGCGCGGGCCTATCGGATGGCCATCGACGACTACAACGCCGATCCTGAGAACTGGGATCCGAAACCCTATATGCGCGAACTGGAAACCGTTGGGAATCGCGGCTACACGTTGGCCTTCCACGAAGGGCGCCTGACCAATTACGCGCATGACTACGAACACACCGCTTCGATCGCGCAGTGGGAGTACGCGGGTATCGTGACCGAAGTGACTGAAGATGCCTTTCTGGTCGAGGTGAAGAACAAGCTGGAACCCGGCGACGTGTTGGATTTTGTCTCGCCTATCTCACGCGATACGGTTCTGCTGCGGGTCTACGGATTCGAACGCGCGTCTGACGGCAAGCGGCTGGATGTCGTGCATGGCAGCACGAAGACAGTCATCCGGCTGCCTTTCACCCTATTCGATCACGAAGACATTGACGACCTGCGCGCGCGCTTTCCGGTTTATTCGGTCCTGCGCAAGGAACGCGCCCTGACCGACGAACACTGGAGCCGCATTCGTTTCGACAAGCTGGTGCAGGGGCTGGAAACCACGGGCCGCGACAACCCGACGGCTTATGCGCGCCGTCGCGACGAACTGGTCGAAAAGATCGGCGAGGATGGCAACGAACGACGGTTCAAGACCAACCGTATCGGCACCGAAGGCTGCTGTGGCAAAGGTTGCAACGGATGCCTGATCTTCTGGCAGGATGAGAAATACGCGCTGGCCCGTGAAGTTCTGTCAAAACGCAAACAAGGCGAACAACTCAGCCGCCGCGAGGCGACGGAACTGAAGCTGCCGGGTGAACCGGCCTGATCCGTTCATTCGCTCTTGCGATACTCTTCCGGCACGTAAAACGTATAGTCGCGATCTGCCACCTGTTCGTGGCAGACATGGCAATACGCAACATCATCGGCGCGATCACCCATGGTGTCCCCAAACATCGAACCATCCGGCAGGACCATGATGTAACGCCAATCCGCCGTATCCGGGTTCGCCCCCTTTGCAAGTTTCTCCATAACAAACATAGCACCGGGGTGAATGTGACCTTCATCCGTTACCGTCATGCTGTCCTTGGCCAGAACCGAACCCATTGGCAGTTCCTCGCCTTCCTGCAAGGTTCCATAGTTGTGGGCCATGCGATTGGCATAAGTGTTCACAAAACGCTGACCATGGGTTGCAGAAATATAGGGCGCATCGTTGTAAAGTGGCCAGCTTTGGTAGTTCAGGATCAGGTCCAGTTGTGCCGCAGCATAGCCGCGCGCCATACGACGATTGAGCGACTTGTAATGCCCTATGGCTTCTTCCTTGCTCAGCTCGGCAGGGTTTTCGATCGCGATATGAGCTTTATCACTTTCAGCAAAAGCCAGGCCAGAGCCTGTGGCCAAGGCAATCACAGCAGTTCCGCTTCGGAAAATCCTTGAAAAACTTTGGTTCATAATAGTGGCCCACCTGAAAATCAGTTCGCCTGAGCGCCGCCTGACAGCGCATCTGTAAGTCTAGCGGCCCTGCAATAACTTGCCAGCTTCGGCCCGGTCAGTTCACTTCCTTGTGCATCAATTTGAAAAGGCACATGCCAGTGACGGGCATGGGAAACATAGCAAATTATGCATGTGGTTTCAGCACCTGAAACATTAAGTTTACAGGCACACTTATGGCGTGCAGACCGCAGGTGAAATCACCTGACGCGTGATCTGGTCAATCCGGGCCCAGGCAGGAAAAAGCCTTACTGGCTCAACCCTGTTTCGACCTCGATCTGTTTGCGCGATTTGCGGGCGCGTTCCGTGGCCGATTTCAGTTGCCCACAGGCTGCCATGATATCCTCGCCGCGCGTCTTTCGAATGGGCGACGCGTAACCTGCCTGATATATGATATTGGCAAAGGCGCGGATACGGTTGTTCGAGCTGCGCTTATACGGCGCGCCGGGCCATTCGTTGAACGGGATCAGGTTGATCTTGGCGGGGATGTTGTGGCGCTTGATGTGGTGGATCAGACGGTGCGCATCCTCATCGCTATCGTTCACCCCGTCCAGCATCACGTATTCAAAAGTGATCCGTTCGGAGTTCGACGCATTGGGATAGCTGGCCAAGGCTTCCAGCAGTTCCTCAATGTTCCAACGCTTGTTGATCGGTACAAGCACGTCGCGGGTCTCATCGGTGGTGGCGTGGAACGAGATCGCCAGCAGGCAACCGATTTCCTCAGCAGTACGTGCAATCTCGGGCACCACACCCGAGGTCGAGAGCGTAATGCGTCGGCGCGACAGGGAAATCCCCTCGGGATCCATCGCGATCTTCATCGCGTCGCGGACGTTTTCGAAATTGTAAAGCGGCTCGCCCATACCCATCAGAACGATGTTCGAAAGCAGGCGCGTTTCATCCTTGGGCGCGCCGGGGGTGGGCCATTCGTCAAGGTCATCGCGGGCCATCATGACCTGACCAACGATCTCGGCCGCTGTCAGGTTACGCACCAGTTTCTGCGTGCCGGTATGACAGAATGAACAAGTCAGCGTGCACCCGACCTGAGACGAGATGCAGAGCGTACCCCGATCTTCTTCGGGGATATAGACGACCTCAACCTCATGCCCGCCAGCAATGCGGCACAGGTATTTGCGTGTACCGTCCTCGGACACCTGTCGGGTCACAACTTCGGGGATTTCGATCACGAAATGCTCGGCCAGTTGCGCGCGGTAGGCTTTGGCCAGATTGGTCATCTCGGCAAAGTCGCGCACACCCCATTGGTAGATCCACTGCCAGATTTGCCCGGTGCGCATCTTGGCCTGCTTTTCTGGCGTGCCATGTTTGATCAGAACGGCACGCAACTGGTCGCGGGTCAGCCCGACAAGGTTGATCTTACCCTCAGGCAGTTTGCGAGGGAGTGTCAGGACATCTTGAGTGATCGGCGCTTTGGGCGACATTTTAGGCTCTCTGAGGCGTATCTCGAAGGATTCTGGCTTGGGATGCGCCTCTATATAGGAACCTGCGCAAAGATCAAAAGGATTCGTGACAAACTGCGGGCCTGCACAGAAAAGCCGCAGTAACAGCGTCACTGCGGCCTTTGACTTGTTTCAATCCGTGTAGATCAAAGCCAGATCAGACACCTGCTGGCGGAATGTAGCAATCCTCAGCATCCAGAGTCTTTACAGGGTCTTCTGGTCCGCATTGTTCGCCAGTCACCGGATAGGTCTCGCCTTTGTTGTCGCAAGCGCTCAGCAACACGGCCGAAATCATCATCAGTGCGGCAAGAGATTTGTTCAGCATCAGCCCAACTCCTTCGTTACTTCTGAACTGCATAGTTCAGAAACTACCGAGGCTCACTTTGATACGGATCAAGTTCTGGCGTGGACGTTGCGTAAAGCGTCTGCTGCGGATCGCTTCAAGACAAAAGCTCTGCCAAAAGACAGGGCCTTTCACCTGAAAACCACGGCTTATTTGGTGCAGCGTTGCTTCGCGTCGTCAATAGCCGCAGTAAAGCCCAGCAACGAGAACGTGTCTTTCGTCTGCGTCCCGCGTTCCGAGCGCGCGGTTATTACAGCCTCGTTCCCGCGCTTCATCGCTTCGATCACTTTGGGTTCCTGCCCTTGGGTCGAAGGCCAGGCCCATTCGCCATCGGTTATGAATTCGAACTCGGCATCGTCGATCTTGACGTTGACGGTCGAACCCGCCGCAAAGGGATACCCACCTGTGAACGACACTGTTCCGTTCACGTCCTCACCCGGCCGGAACACCACAAACAGCAAAATGTCACTGCGGCGTACAGAAACCACGCGACCGCCACGCGTGTTTACGGTTTCATCCGGGGTTGCGACGCTCCAGCATTCTGTTGGGTCTTCTTCGACAAAGACGCTCCAATCTGTCTTCACGGCAACACGGTTGGTGCTGCTTGCCTGCTGAGCGATTGCAGTTGTCGTGACCGTCCCCGCCATAGACAGGCCCGCAATCACACGAACGAGCATTGATCCCATTTGTCCAGCCTCCTAGCTCGACCCATACCTCAAACCCATCGGAATTGGCTGCGAACCCTTCTGGCCCGTCTATTCCGTTGCGCATTCCGATGATTGCCGACATACACACACTAACGCAGATTTCGCCACAGGCGAAAGGGCGATTGGCAGAATTTTGCGCATAATTTCGGAGGTCCAGATGACGCAACCCGTACCGATGACAGAACTGTGGCGTGGGTCTCTGCTGGAAAGCCTGCATCTGGGTCACGCAGTCGTTTGTGATGACGCGGGTCAGATCGTGCGCAGCTGGGGCGATCCAAAGGCAGTGGTCTATCCACGGTCGTCGGCCAAGATGATCCAAGCGCTTCCATTGGTGACATCGGGCGCTGCAGCTAAATACGGGTTGAACAGTGAACATCTTGCGCTGGCCTGCGCCTCACATAACGGCGCAGCGATACACACCGATCGGGTAACAGCGTGGCTGGATCATCTGGGACTGACCGAGCATGATCTGCGCTGCGGTCCACAGGAACCGGCAGACACCGCCGCGCGGGACCGGCTGATTTTGGCTGATGATACGCCTTGCCAGATACACAACAATTGCTCGGGCAAACACTGCGGATTTCTGACATTGGCTCAGCACATGGGCGCGGGGCCGGAATATCTGGAAATTGACCACCCGGTCCAACAGGCGTGTCTGTCAGCCATCGAAGAGACCACGGGTGAGACCAGCCCCGGCTATGGCATCGACGGGTGTTCCGCTCCGAATTTCGCGATCTCGCTTGCAGGTCTGGCACGGTCGATGGCGTGGTTCGCCAGTGCCGCAGACCGCTCGGACCGGTCCAGCGATGCTGCGGCACAACTGGTTGCGGCCATGGTCAAGCACCCCGAGCTGGTGGCCGGTGAGACCCGCGCCTGCACCGAGCTGATGCGCGCCATGAATGGCCGCGTCGCCATCAAGACCGGGGCCGAGGCCGTCTTTGTGGCCATCATCCCGGAAAAACGCATGGGCGTCGCGCTGAAGATCACCGACGGCACCACCCGCGCCAGCGAATGCGCGATTGCCGCGATACTGGTCAGCCTTGGCGTGCTGGAGGCCGATCACCCGGCCACCCGCAAATTCATGAACGCAACGCAATACAGCCGGCGCGGGCTGGAATGTGGTGCGATCAAACCTGCGCCAGGCTTCCCCGGCTAGGGTCCTTACATCTCGATTTCGTGGATTTCGGCCACTTCGACGGAACCAGAACCGTTGACGACCATCGGACAGCCCTTGGCCATCGCGGTCGCGGCGTCGATGCTGTCGGCCTTGATCACCGTAAAGCCCGAGGCCGGGTTCGCGCCGCCGTTGTCTACGACCCCGCTGCTGCTGACGGTATAGGACTGGCCCACGGGGTTGCCCGGGATCTCCAGCGCCTCGCCCATGTCCTGAAACCATGCACCCCAGGCGGCCATGGTCGCCTCAATTTCGGCGGGGTCGGTTGGGGTATGGCCCCCATGATAGACAAACAAAAATTGGGGCATGTTGCTCCTCCCTGATGAAAACCTATTTGCAAAGTGCTTCGAGTTTGCGCAGCGAAGATGTCCAACCCTGATTGTGGTTGGCCGCCGCTTCGGCATCGGCCAGTTCCCGGTGATCCAGTGTCAGTCGCGATCCGGAGCTTGTCGCCGCAACCGACAAGGTCACGTGGCTTTCGTTGCCGCGCTGGTCCTGATCATCATGCCAGCCCCATGTGAAGCCCACTGAATTGGGTGGATCGACATGGGTCACATGGCCCGAAACCTTGTATTGCTGTCCCTCGCCATTCTCCATCACCGAATACCATGGGCCTGTTCGTGAAAAATCCAGATTGTGTTCGGGCACGTGCATCCCTTCGGGTCCCCACCATTGCAATAACCTGCTGCCTTCACTGATCCATGCAAACAAGTCTTCAGGGCTGACGGGGAAGTCCCGTTCCAGTTTCAGGTCGGCCATGAATTTTCCCTTTCGATAATGTCGCTCAAACGGTCCAGGCTGCTTTCCCAGAACTGGCGCTTGGAGATGGTCCAATCAGCAATCATCCGCAGCCCATCTGGACGGACAGAATACATCCGCTGCGTGCCCTGGACGCGCTGTTGCACCAGCCCAGCTTCACGCAAGACCTTCAGGTGACGTGAGATCGCAGCCCCCGAAACCCCGCGGCCTTCGATCAGGTCACCGGCGGGTAGCTCGCCCTGTTCCATCAATTGTTCAACAATTGAAAATCGGGTGGCGTCGGATAATGCTGAAAAGGCGGTCAGAAGCGTGCTCATGACTACTATTTAACACAAATGTTAAATAAAAGATAGTCTCGGTTATTCGCCTGCAAAATCGGCGCGGCTGTAACCTTGCAGGTAAAGCAGCGCCGTCAGGTCGCCGTGATTCACGCGCACGTCGCATTGAGCAGCCACCGAGGGCTTGGCATGAAGGGCAACTCCGGTTCCGGCCCGGCTCAGCATGCCCAGATCATTGGCCCCGTCGCCCACTGCCATCACGTCATTTTCAGACAGGCCAAGCCGGGTTGAGATCTGCTCCAATGCTTCGATTTTGGCCTGCCGTCCCAAAATGGGGCGCGCAACGTCACCCGTCAGTTTCCCATCTTCAGCCAACAGCGTATTGGCCCGGTTTTCATCAAACCCCAACAACTCTGCCACCCGCGACGTAAAGGCTGTGAACCCGCCGGATACCAACGCCGCATAAGCCCCGTTCGCCCGCATCGTGGCCAACAATGCCTTACCACCAGGCATGAGGGTGATCCGTTCGTTCAGAACTTTGCCAATGACGCTTTCATCCAGATCCTTGAGCAAACCGACCCGCTCGATCAGCGCCCCTTCGAAATCCAGCTCTCCGTTCATGGCGCGGGCAGTGATGTCCTTGACCCGTTCGCCGACACCCGCTTCATCCGCCAGCTCATCAATGCATTCCTGCTGGATCATCGTGCTGTCCATATCGGCCAGCAACATCTGTTTGCGCCGCCCTTTTGCAGGTTGCACGATCATGTCGACACCCATGCCCTGCAAGTCCGCCCAGACGTCCCAGCGATTGTCGGGCAAGTCGCTCAGTTCAAATTCTACCGCCTCATCCGGGCTGAGCCAGACGACATACCCACCGCCCCACGCATTGCGCAACGACTCGGGCAGGGCGCGGTCCAGCGAAGGCGCTGCCGGGTTGGTCAGCAAAGTTGCGACATACATTTTCATACTCCAATGCCTTGCCCGTGTGCGGCGAGTTAAGGTGTCAAAGGATTGCGACCCAGTTCGGTCAGTTGCCAACAGGTCTGTCCTTCGAATACGGCCACACCCACCGGACGCCCATAGCCCGCGCCCGTATCCAGATTGACGCGATTTCCATAATGCGTTGCCTGATCCACTGGCGTGTGGCCATGCACGATCAGCTTGGGGTGCGGACCGCGATGGTTGTGAAAATCCTGCCGGATCCAGACCAGATCACTTGCCCTTTGCTCGTTCAGCGGCACGCCCGGGCGAATACCCGCGTGAACAAATGCAAGCTCGGGCGTCTGATACATCAACACAAGGTCGCGCAGGAAGGTCAGGTGCGATTTCGGCACTGCCCCCTTCGCCATCCGGTGCAAGTCTTCCAGCCGGATTTGACCTTCAAACTCCACCCCGTAACTGCGCAGTGTTTCGATCCCACCCAACCGGTCATGTAGCCAATGATACCCAACAAGCAAATGCGGATCGTGGCGTGGAGTGTCTTCCATGAACCAGGCGAACATACGGTCGTGATTGCCAAGCAGGGTGACCCAGTTCCGGCCAGCATCACGCCCGGCGATCAGGTGATCGATCAGGCCCCGACTGTCAGGGCCGCGATCCACATAATCCCCCAAAAACACCACCTGTGCGTCCGGGCCACCATCATGTTGGATCAGAGACAACGCGCGCTCTAGCTCGGCCACCTGCCCGTGCAAATCGCCGATTACATAGACAGGCTGTGTCATTGACATCCTCCGCCGGTAAGATTCAGCTCGCTTGTGCCTCAGATCACGGTTTCAGAGAACAAAGGACCCGGATCTTTTCAAAACCGGGTCCTGAACTGTTTCTCAAACTCAACAGGCCACGTCAGGCGACATCAAACACCAATGGTTTGATCTGCGTGAACAAGCCCGTTTCCGCCAGCTTGGCGCGTGCCTCGGCCGGAACCGGTTCGTCCACGTAAAGCAGTGCAATGGCTTCACCGCCTGCCTCGGACCGACCAAGGGTAAAGTTTGCGATGTTGACGTTGTTGTCGCCCATGGTCTGACCCAGCGCACCAATGATACCCGGCACGTCTTCGTTGGTTGTGTACAGCATATGAGCGCCGATCTCGGCATCGATATTGATGCCCTTGATCTGGATAAAGCGGGGTTTGCCATCGCTGAACACAGTGCCCCCGATCGAACGCTCACGCTTATCGGTCACAACGGTGACCTTGATATAGCCCTCAAACGCGCCCGACTTGTCCTGATTGGTGGTCGAGATTTTGATCCCGCGTTCCTTGGCGACAACCGGGGCTGAAACCATGTTCACCTCGGGATTGAATTTCTTCATGATCCCCGCGACTACGGCGCAGTTCAACGCGGCAAGGTTCATTTCAGCGGCCACACCGTCATAGAGGATGTTGATCGCCTTGACCGGCTCATCTGTCATTTGGCCGATGAAGCTGCCCAGATGACCGGCCAGCTTGATCCACGGCCCCATGACCTTCGCCTCTTCTGCCGTCACGCTTGGCATGTTCAACGCATTTTCAACAGCACCGGTCAGCAGGTAGTTCGAGATCTGCTCGGCCACCTGCAACGCCACATTCTCCTGCGCTTCGGTCGTGGCCGCGCCAAGGTGGGGCGTGCAGACAACGTTGGGCAGATTGAACAGGGCGTTTTCCTTAGCGGGTTCCTCGCTGAACACGTCAAAAGCGGCACCGGCAACGTGACCGGATTGCAGCGCCTCGGCCAGAGCGTCTTCATCGACCAGACCGCCACGGGCGCAGTTGATGATGCGCACGCCTTTCTTGGTTTTGGCAAGGTTCTCGCGGCTCAGGATGTTGCGGGTCTGGTCGGTCAACGGCACGTGCAGCGTGATGAAGTCCGCGCGCGACAGCAACTCGTCCAAATCAACCTTTTCCACCCCCATCTTCGCGGCTTTCTCTTCACCCAGATAGGGGTCATAGGCGATGACCTTCATCTTCAGGCCCAATGCGCGCTCGCAGACGATGCCACCAATGTTGCCTGCGCCAATCACACCGAGGGTCTTGTTGGTCAGCTCGATCCCCATGAACTTGGATTTTTCCCACTTGCCCGCATGGGTCGAAGTGCTGGCCTCGGGGATTTGCCGCGCCACGGCAAACATCATCGCAATCGCATGTTCTGCGGTTGTGATCATGTTGCCGAACGGCGTGTTCATCACGATCACACCTTTTTTCGAAGCGGCATCTTTGTCGATATTGTCGGTGCCAATTCCGGCGCGGCCGATGACCTTTAGCTTGTCGGCTTTTTCCAGAATGGTTGGCGTGACTTTGGTCGCGGAACGAATGGCAAGGCCGTCGTACTGCCCAATAACCTCGGCCAGCTTGTCTTTGTCCTTGCCCAGATCAGGCATGAAATCCACATCGATGCCACGATCGCGGAAAATCTGCACAGCGGTTTCGCTGAGCTTGTCAGATACGAGTACTTTGGGGGCCATATTCTCTGGTCCTTTGAAGAGTTCTGGGGGGATGGCGGGCTGAAGCCCGCCCTACATTTCGTTTGTGCGTGGGCCGGGCTTCAGCCCGGCACCGGGAAATCAGGCAGCGTCTGCTTGCGCCGCGATTTCGGCCTCGAAGGCCCAGGCCAACCAAGGCAACATCGCTTCGATATCCGAGGTCTCAACCGTACCGCCGCACCAGATACGCAGTCCCGCAGGCGCGTCACGATAGGCCCCGATATCCAAAGCGATATTCTCGGCCTCCAGCCGTTTGGCCACGGCCTTGGCGAAAGTGGCCCCGTCCTGAATGCGTGCGTCGGTGAACTTCAGGCACACGGATGTGTTCGAGCGCGTCGCCGCATCCTCGGCCAGATTGGCGATCCAGTCATTCTGATCGCAAAATGCATGCACCGCCCCAGCATTGGCATCCGCACGGGCGATCAACCCCTGCAACCCACCGACCGAGCGCGCCCAGTCCAG
>NZ_JBXWSB010000009.1:0-69567 GCF_059613205.1 Ruegeria sp. BHSB064 | reverse complement strand
ATATGGATGGCATTGTCCACAAGGATCAGACGGATCGGTTACTGGTTCTGGGACGCTATAGCGAAGGTCAGCAATCCGCACCGGCAGATCTGGATGCCTTCCCGGATTGTCAAAACCGCTGGATGGTTTGTGCGTTTGGCGCACGGGAACACGCTTGTCTGGCCGAAGCAGCGCGGCGCGGAGGTGATGTGCGCGTTGGATTTGAAAACAGCCTGACGGGGCCGGATGGCACGCCGTGGGCGGATAATGCGGCTTCGGTCGCGGCTTTGGTTGAACTGCTTGGAAAGGCCAGGACATGAGTCACGTATTCCCACGCCACACCAAATCTGACCTGCCCATCGCAGCTGGTGGTGACGGCTGCTATCTGATCGATGCGCAAGGCAAGCGCTACCTGGACTGCGGTGACGCGGCGGTGTCCTGTCTGGGGCATTCCAACCCTGCAGTGATACGCGCCGTGCAGGATCAGGTGGAGCAGATCGCCTTTGCCCATAGCGGTTTCATGACCTCTGAACCGGCTGAGGCACTGGCGGATCTGTTGATCCAGCACGCGCCGGGCGATTTGGATCGGGTCTATTTTGTGTCGGGCGGGTCTGAGGCAACCGAGGCGGCGATCAAACTGGCGCGTCAGAATTTCCTTGAAATCGGTCAGCCCGAGCGCCGGCATGTCATCGCGCGTAAACAAAGTTACCACGGCAATACGCTGGGCGCTTTGTCAGCCGGGGGCAATGCCTGGAGGCGGGCTCAGTTTGCGCCGATGCTGATCGAGATGACCCATATTTCGGCCTGTTACGAATATGCCGAAAAACCCGAAGGCGAGAGCAGCTTTGACTATGGTCAGCGCGTTGCCAATGAGCTTGAGGCTGAAATCCTGCGGCTGGGGCCCGAGACCGTTATGGCGTTTATGGCCGAACCGGTGGTTGGCGCAACGCTTGGTGCAGTTCCTGCGGTTGAAGGGTATTTCAAACGTGTCCGGGAAATCTGCGACCAGTATGGCGTGCTGTTGATCCTGGACGAGGTGATGTGCGGTATGGGGCGGACAGGCCACCTGTTTGCCTGCGATCATGACGGCATCGCGCCGGATATTCTGTGCATCGCCAAAGGCTTGGGGGCTGGGTACCAGCCGATCGGAGCCATGCTGTGCACTGGTGCGATTTATGATGCAATTCGGGATGGGTCCGGGTTCTTCCAACACGGTCACACCTATATCGGTCACCCGGTTGCCACAGCTGCTGCACTGGCGGTGGTTCGTGAGTTGACGGAACGGGATTTGCCAGCACGCGCCGGAGAGATGGGGAATAAAGTGCAGTCGGCCCTTGAAGCAGCGTTTGGTCAGCACCCGAATGTTGGCGACCTGCGCGGGCGCGGTTTGTTCCGGGGAATCGAGCTGGTGTCGGATCGGGGCACCAAGGCACCGTTCGATCAATCTTTGGGCATTGCTGGAAAGGTGAAGAAGGCTGCAATGGCCGAAGGCCTGATCTGTTATCCGATGGCGGGCACGCGGGACGGGCGCAACGGGGATCACATCCTGCTGGCGCCACCATTTATCATCGAAGACGCGCAGATTGACGAGCTTGTCGGAAAATTGGAACGGGCGTTGAACGCAGTGATCTGACGGCCTTAGACACGAAAAGGCTCTCGCTATTCCAGCGAGAGCCTGTGACCTTGCAGTCTGTGTTCGGTTTATTTCTGTGGAAGCGGGCCGATCATCATGATCATCTGACGGCCTTCCATCTTCGGCATGTTTTCGATCTTGCCAAGATCTTTGACGTCCTCAGCAACACGCTCCAGCAATTCGCGGCCCAGGTTCTGGTGCGCCATTTCGCGACCACGGAAACGCAGGGTCACTTTGACCTTGTCGCCGTTTTCCAGAAACTTGAACACATTCCGCATCTTCACGTCGTAGTCATGGGTGTCGGTGTTGGGCCGGAACTTGACCTCTTTCACCTCGATGACTTTTTGCTTTTTGCGGGCTTCGCTTTCGCGTTTTTGCTGCTCGTATTTGTATTTGCCGAAGTCCATGATCTTGCAGACCGGCGGGTTCGCGTTGGGCGAAATCTCGACAAGGTCAAGGCCAGCATCGGCCGCAAGTTGCATGGCTTTGGCGGGATGAACCACCCCGACGTTTTCACCTTCGGCACCAATCAGCCGAATTTCGGGGGCACGGATTCTGTCATTGACGCGCGGGCCGGTGTCACGTTGAGGCGGCGCGTTGTGAGGTCTGCGAGCTATGGGTTCATTCCTTTGATAATTGCAGAATTTCGAGCCCGGAATTTAAACCGGGCTGCGCCGCACTTCAAGCGGCATAAATACAGGATGATGTGAAAAAACTTGTTTTATCGGGTGTTTTTCGCGTTCGAAGCCTCAAAGCCCCGAACGCAATTTGGGTTTACCCGACAAAGGCTTTTTCAATCACGAATTCCTTCGGGTCTGAATTTGCGCCTTCGTGCAGGCCGAACCCTTCGAGGATTTCTTTGATATCCAGGTTGAAGGCCAAAGATCCACAAACCATCGCGCGGTCGGTTTCAGGCTTGATACCGCCTTCGATGCCCAGATCTTCAAACACGGTGCCGTCTTGAAGCAGGGTGGTGATGCGGCCCATCTTGGGGCTCTCTTCCCGGGTGGTGGTCGGGTAGTAGCGGATTTTGTCCGCAAAGCCTTCGCCCATCAGTTCAGCCAGCAGTTCGTCCTGACGGATGCTCTCGATCAGCTGACGGCCATATTCCAGTTCGGCAACTTCGCGGCAGGTGTGGGTGATGATGACCTCGTCATAGTCCTCATAGGTCTGCGGTTCACGCAGCAGCGAGGCAAAAGGTGCAAAGCCGGTGCCGGTGGCAAAGAACCACAGGCGTTTGCCGGGCAGCAGGGCGTCATGCACCAGCGTACCAACGGGCTTGGGGCGCAGGATGATCTGATCGCCGGGCTTTATGTGTTGCAGCTTCGAGGTCAGCGGGCCGTTCTGGACCTTGATCGAATAGAACTCCAATTCCTCGTCCCAGGATGGCGACGCAATCGAATAGGCGCGCAGCAACGGTTTGCCGTTGTCGCCCAAAAGGCCGATCATCACAAACTCACCCGAACGAAAGCGCAGCGATGCAGGGCGCGAGACCTTGAACGAGAACAGGCTGTCGGTCCAGTGCTTCACCTCGGTGACAGTCTGGGCATCTGGCAGAACGGGGGCCTTTACGGCGGTTGCTTCACTCACGGATTTCATCTCTGTCATCATTTCACTGCCGATCAGCTAAACCGACATCTCCGTTTAATCTTTGATCCAAGTCAGGAAAAGGGGACAGATTGCCCCCTTTGTATCACAAGCTGGCGATGGCGGCATCAGCCGCGCAGGCGGGCCTGATAGTTGTTGTCTTGCCAATTGGCACGTGCCAGCCACTGATCTTCAGGCTGACGGTCTGCAAGGGTGTGATCGATTTCGACCTCATCGAACCCGCTGCGACGGGCCATGGCGTATTGATCTGCCAGCACGTGGCCTTTGGCGCGCAGGCGGCCTTTATAGCCTTTCAGACGCAGGACGCGCGCAATGGTAAAACCGCGCCCATCCGCAGAAGACGGGAAATCCACGCGCACCATCTGGGCACTGCCCAAACGGTCAATCAGTTCATCCGGGTCGGTGTCCGAGGCAACGTCCAGCGCGACCACATCATTGGCGGCATCGTCCAGAGTGACAAAGCCGTCGGTCCAGTCATCGGGCGAAAAGCCCTCATCCGTTACGATTACGTTCATGTTTTCTCTCCGGCGCGCACCATCTTGCCATCGACAAAATGGATGCCGCATTCTTCCTTGTTCTGGTCGCGCCAGCGCCCGGCGCGGGGGTCTTCGCCCTCTTTGACAGGCGAGGTGCAGGGCGCACAGCCGATCGAAGGGTATCCTTTGGCCACCAGCGGATGCCGGGGCAGATTGTTTTCGTCCATATAGGTGCGCACATCTTCGGGCGCCCAATGGGCCAGCGGGTTGACCTTGATCCGGCCCGTGCCGTCCTCGACCTCAAAGAACTCAAGCGCGGCGCGGGTGCCCGACTGGAACCGTTTTCGCCCCGTGATCCAGCCGCAATAGCCTGACAAAGCTTTTTGCAGAGGGAAGGTCTTGCGCAGGTTGCAGCACGCATCCGTATCCCGCAGACGCAATGCGCCATAAGGGTCGTCACGCTGAACATCCTCATCATCCGCACGGATGATATGGACATTCTTCAGGCCCAGACGCTCGCTGACCTCCTGCTGGTATTCCAGCGTTTCGGTGAACAGCATCTGCGTGTCGACGAACAGCACCGGGGTCATCTTGTCGACCACCGCTGCCATATGCAGCAACACAACCGACTCGGCCCCAAAGCTTGAGACCAGAGCCAATTTGTCAATTTCCTCCAGCGCGCCGTGCATGACGTCATGCGCGCTGTGGTGCCGGAACCGGGCGTTCAGCGCCTCGACCTTTTCGGTCAATTCGCTGCGGTCTTTGCCCAGTTCCGTCTGGATCAGGTCAAGCGGCATTCGCCCGAGCCTCGGGATAAAGGGCTGCCTTGAACGGAGCCATACCGACGCGGCGATATGTTTCCAGGAAGGTTTCTTCGGCGCTCTCCCGCTGCTTCAGATATGTGTCTACGATACGTTCCACAGCAGGCACGATCTCGTCATAGGCAAATCCGGGGCCAGTGCGGTCGCCGACGGCTGCGGTTTCAGTCGAGTCGCCGCCCAGAGTGATCTGGTAGTTCTCGACGCCTGCGCGATCCAGACCCAGAATACCGATATGTCCAACGTGGTGGTGACCACACGCGTTGATGCAGCCCGAGATCTTGATCTTCAGGTGGCCGATATCATGCTCCAGCTTCAATTCGTCAAATCGGGTTGCGATCTGCTGTGCAACCGGGATGGAACGAGCGGTCGCCAGCGCGCAGTAGTCCATGCCGGGGCAGGCGATGATATCGCTGATCAGGCCGATATTGGCGGTCGCCAACTCGTACTCCTTCAGCTTCGCGTGGATCGCGGGCAGATCCGATTTGTGGACATGCGGCAGGATCACGTTCTGCTCATGGCTGATGCGCAACTCGTCATAGGCGAACTCTTCGGCCAGATCCGCCATAACGCGCATCTGCTCGGCAGTCGCATCGCCCGGTGTCGCGCCGTGTTTTTTGATCGAAATCGTGACAATCGCGTGGTCTGCGTTTTTGTGCGGCGCGATGTTGGTGTCGACCCACGAGCGGAAGACCGGATCATTGCTATACGCGCTTTCAAACGAAGCAATTGAACCTTCACGGAAGGCTGGAGGCGCAAAGTGTTCCTTGATCTCTTCCAGCAGGTTCATGTCGGCGCCTTTGAACTGCGGGCGGACCTGCAAGAAGCGTTCGTTCACTTTGGCGCGGATGGCGTCGATGCCATGCTCATGCACGGTGATCTTGATACGTGCCTTGTACTTGTTGTCACGGCGGCCGATCTGGTTCCAGACGGATACGACGGCTTCCATATAGGCCAACAGGTCATCAAATGCGATGAAATCCGTCAGCTCTTTGCCGATCATCGGGGTGCGACCCAGACCGCCGCCCACAATCACGCGCGCGCCCAGAACACCATCACGCTCGACCAATTGCAGGCCGATGTCATGCGCCTTGATCACGGCGCGGTCGTTTTCACTGCCGGTGATAGCAATCTTGAATTTACGCGGCATGAACTGGAATTCCGGGTGGTCGGTCGACCACTGGCGCAACAGTTCTGCATAGGGGCGCGGGTCAGCAATCTCATCCGCGGCGGCACCGGCAAAGTGGTCTGCTGTCACGTTGCGGATGGTGTTTCCCGAGGTTTGAATGGCGTGCATATTCACCTCGGCCAGCGCGTCCAGCATATCTGGCACGTCTTTCAGCTTGGGCCAGTTGTACTGGATGTTCTGACGCGTGGTGAAATGGCCATAGCCCTTGTCCCACTTGTCGGCCAGCAAAGCCAGTTGGCGCATCTGCGCGCTGGACAGAGTGCCATAAGGGATGGCGACCCGCAGCATGTAAGCATGCAACTGCAGATACAGGCCGTTCATCAGGCGCAGGGGTTTGAATTCGTCTTCGGTCAGCGACCCGTCAATGCGGCGCTCGACCTGAGCGCGGAACTGTGCGTTGCGCTCTGCCAGAAACTCGTGGTCAAACTCGGAGTAGCGATACATGTCTAGCTGTCCTTGGTTGCAGCCCCGAACCTTGGGGCCATAGAAGGGGAGAGAGAGGGCCTGGGATCAGGCCCGGGGCTGCGAGGAAGATTCCTGTTTGCCGTGGGCATAGTTGGACGGACCAGTCCGGCGGAAGTCTTCCCTAAAATGGGTGGGCTCAGGGCCGCGTTCGCCAGCAACGGCGTCAGCCAGATAGGCGCCCACAATCTTGTTCGCCTGACGCGCGGCGTCCAGAAGGCGCACCTGGGCATGGGCCTCGTCGGTGATCAATTCTGCTTCGGACAGATCACGCGACCAGCGGTCATCTTCAGTTTGATAAATGACATCACCTTCCAGCAAATCATTTGCGGTGACGACTTTGGGGGTAAAAGCGCGGGCCATCAGGCAAGCTCCTTATTGAATTCGGTCACAGCCTGCGCCGCTTCACGCGGGGCAAGGCCATAGAAGGTCAGGGCCGGGCCGTCCATGTCCGCAGCGGCCAGGTCAGTCGGCAATTTGTCCAATGTGGTCGCCAGAATGCGTTGATTCGGGCGCGAGGCGTTTTCGACCAGCGTGACAGGTGTGGCGCGGTCCGCGCCATGCATTATCAGACGACCTTGGATGAACCGGGCCGATTTCTTGCCCATGTAAATCGCAGCAACTGATCCTGCGCGCGCCAGCGCGGCCCAGTCATGATCGGCAAAGCCTTTCATGTCGTGTCCGGTCAGAAACCGCACGGAAGAGTTGCGGCCCCGACGGGTCAGGCTTTGCCCAATGGTTGCAACCGCCGCAGATGCAGCCGTTATTCCGGGGATGATCTGCCAGCTAATGCCAGCGGCCTGGACCGCTTCGATTTCTTCATCCAGACGACCGAACACAGTGGGGTCCCCTGACTTGAGGCGCACCACGCGCTTGCCCTTTTGGGCGTAATCCACCAAAAGCGCATCAATATCGCTTTGTTTCCAGGATGGACCAAACCCGGCTTTACCGACATCAACCAGTTCTGCGGTCTGGCCGGCCAGATCCAGCACAGGTGCGCTGATCAGACGGTCATGCAGAACGACATCAGCCTGCTCAAACGCGGTGAGCGCTTTGAGCGTCAGCAATTCGGGATCACCGGGACCGGCGCCGACAAAGTCGACATGTCCTTTGGATCTGATTGTGAGCATGTCCTGCATTGGATCGTCTCGGGTGTGATTTGACTTGCCTTGCAATATAGGAAATATTCCCACAAAAGCGCCATATGGGCGGATAAATAAGAACGTTTGTTCCATTTTGGTTGGGAATTGGAACGAAAGCCTCGAATTGGAAGGAAAACTGGAATGTCGGTTCGAATAGACGAAACGGATCGGAAAATTCTGGCCGAGCTGCAACGCGATGCGGGTCAGTCACTGGATGAAATTGCAGCCCGTGTGGGCAGTTCCAAGACGCCGGTGTGGAATCGTATCCGCAAGCTCAAAGGGGCTGGTATCATTGGGCAGCAGACGGTTTTGCTGGATGCCGAAGCGCTGGGGTTTGAGGCGACGTTCTTTGTCCTGATCCGGACGTCGGAACACGAGGCTGAATGGCAGCGCAAGTTTCTGAAAGCGTTGCGCGATCACCCCGAAGTGCAAGAGGCGCACAGGCTGGCGGGCGACATCGACTATATCCTCAAAGTCAGGGTCAAGAATGCCCGCGCCTATGACGTTTTCTATCAATCGCTGATTTCAGAAGTGCGGGTGCACAACGTCACGGCGCTTTTGTCGATGGAAGAAATCAAGTCCACCACGATGCTGCCGTTGAATGCGCTGGTTGAAAAGGCGTAGCGGTGGCGGCTTTCCACGAGGTGGAAACGTGACGTCAGATTTGCACCAAAACCTGCTCCAAACCATGGAAATGATAACTGTTCGAATAAGTCGGGGCGGCGGTGAGCCGTAGATTTGGGCAGGCGTCAAACAGGATTGGAAGTGCGATGCGCATTTCCAACCGGGCCAAAGGCGCACCAACGCAGAAGTGGATCCCACCACCAAAGCTGGTGTTCACATCGATGGATCGTGTGGGGTGGAAGGCGTTCGGGTCTTGCCAAACAGCGGGGTCGCGGTTCGCGACCCCCAGCAACAAAGCAACCTGATCGCCGCGTTTGAAGCTATGTCCGAAGATCTCGACATCCTCGTAGGCATAGCGCGTAAACATGTGCAGGGGCGGGTCATAGCGCAGGATTTCTTCGATGGTCTTGTCAATATTGTCTGGCCCCAAAGCGTCAGGGTCAGTGTGTGTTTCGAGCAGGGTTTTGACCCCGTTCCCCAAGGAATGCACCGTTGCCTCATGACCGGCGTTCAACAGCAGAATACAGGTCGCGACCAACTCTTCGCGGGACAGTTTCTCGCCTTCCTCTTCTGCAGCGATCAATCGGGTAATCAGATCGTCACGCGGATCGCGCCGTCTCTGGTCGATATAGTCTTCCAGAAACGTGGTGAATTCCTGTGCCGATTGCGCGGCCCTGTCTTCGGTGTCCCGCGTTCGATTGGCTTGGTACATAGCCACCATGTCGTGCGACCAGCGCAGCAGATCCGGGGCCATGACTTCGGGTACCCCCAGCAGACGACAGATTGTAATCACCGGGACCTGAGTGCAGTAGGCGTGCAAAAGGTCAAACGGCTCTTGTGGGAAGTCCCGGATCAGATCGTGACAGAGGGATTCAATCGAAGGCTGCAATGCCGAAATCGCCCGCGACGTGAAGGCCCGCATGACCAACGCCCGCAGGCGCGTGTGCCTAGGCGGCTCGGCTTCCAGCAGCGAATGGGCCTCGACCGACAGCCATGGGGCCAGATGCGCAGGGCCTTGTTTTGCGTGTTCGGGTGGAGCTTCGCGCCCGAACCGGCGATCCTTCAGCAAGGTGCGGACGGCCTCGCAGGATACAGCAGCAACCATGCTGTAATCGGTCCAATAGAACAGATCTCCGGCTTGTCGGGCTGTGTCGTAAAACGGATAGGGGTTCTGGACGAAACCCGGTTCTGTCGGGGATTGTGAGAGCGACTTCATGCGACGCACACTTGCCACGCGACGCGTTGAATGCAAGACCCTGTATATGCACAGGGTTTGGTTCATAGCCGGTTTTCTGATTGCCGTCGGGGTACTGTCCGGATTCGTCTGGTCCTATGGCTACCGTCAGGCGCTGTCTCAACTCAGCGAAAAAGCCGAAGCGGATCTTGAACTGGCGGCCGATCGGCTGAGCACGCAGTTACAAGTTTATCAGGAACTTGCTGTGCTGATGTCAGGACATCCTGAACTGCGTAATCTGGGAAACCCGGTCAATCAGGTTCGCGCGCAAGTGTTGTTGTTGGAGGTGGCGGACAAGACTGCTGCCGTGGATGTGATCTATGCTGACCGGTTCGGCCGCGTGCTTGCAGCAGCCCACGACGTCATCGGAGGAGACGTCAGCGATCAGCCCGCCTTTCAGCGTGCGATGCATGGCGCGTTAGGCAGCGATCATGGTATATTGCCGGGAGCAGGCGACCGCATCTTTTCCTACGCGGCGCCCGATTTTGATGCGCGGGGGCGCGTGGTTGGCGCGTTGATGGTGATCGCGGATGTCGAAGATATCGAACAGACATGGCGCGGAAGTACAGAAGCTGTGTTTTTCATTGATCGATCCGGTGTCGTATTCATCTCTAACCGGTCCGAACTGCTTATGTGGCAGCGTGCGCCGGGGCAGGAGGGGTTGACGCCACCGGGCGGGCCAGAGCCCGAATTTGTGTCCAGTCGGGTTGGACCCTTTGAGCTGTGGAAGCTGAATTGGGGGCCGTATCTACCGGAACGCGCCTTGCACCTGATCCGAGACCTTCCGGTGATTGGCATGACTGGTGAAGTTCTGATGGATGTAGCACCCGCGCGTCGCTTGGCTGGTTTGCAGGCTGCGACAGTGGCAGCGATCTGTTTAGCGTTCGGGGCGCTTTTGTTTCTGGCCACCGAGCGGCGTCGCACTTTGGCAGACGCCAACGCCGTTCTGGAAAGCCGTGTGGCCCAGCGCACCCATGATCTGACCGTCGCAAACGCGAGCCTGCGCAAGGAAGTAGCGGAACGAGAGGAAGCCGAAGCCGCCCTGCGGCGCGCACAGGCAGATCTGGTTCAAGCGGGGAAACTCAGTGCACTGGGGCAAATGTCGGCAGGAATCAGTCACGAACTGAACCAGCCCCTGATGGCAATCCGGCAGTTTGCGGATAACGGCACGGCGTTCCTGGACCGTGGAAAACCCGAAAAAGCCGCAGAAAATTTGGGTCGTATTTCTCAATTGGCTGCGCGCATGGCGCGGATCATCAAAAACCTGCGCGCCTTTGCCCGCAATGAAAGCGAACCGATGGGGCGCGTGGATTTGGTGCAGGTTCTGAATACGGCCGTGGAACTGACCGAAGCCAGGCTGCACACAGAAAACGTCACAATGGATTGGCAACCGCCCAACGACCCTGTTTATGCCTGGGGCGGCGAAGTGCGGCTGGTGCAGGTCTTTGTAAACCTGATCAACAATGCAGCCGACGCGATGAGCCAGCAGGATGAACGCCTTATTCAAATAGTGATCAACAATGGCGAAAGGCTTTCGGTCACGGTGCGTGACATAGGTCCCGGTATCGAAAACACGGAAAAGCTGTTTGAACCGTTTTACACCACCAAGGCCGTCGGTTCGTCCGAAGGAATGGGGCTGGGGCTTTCGATTTCATACGGGCTGGTTCAGAGTTTTGGCGGGAATATTCGCGGAACCAACGCGCCAACAGGTGCGATGTTTACCGTGGAATTGGAATACTACCGGAAAGACGAGGCGGCATGACCCGAAAAGTTCTTTTGGTCGACGATGATGCAGCCGTGCGCGAGGCTTTGGCACAAACGCTTGAACTTGCGGATATTCAACCGACAACGGCCGGCTCTTTTGTTGCGGCCAAGGATCACATCCGGGCGGACTTTCCCGGTGTCATCATCTCGGACATCCGAATGCCGGGCCGGGATGGGTTCCATTTGTTGAGCTATGCAAGAGAGGTCGATCCCGATCTTCCCGTTATCCTTCTGACCGGCGAAGGGGATATTCCCATGGCTGTGGATGCGATGGGTAAAGGCGCCTTCGACTTTCTGGAAAAACCCTGTGCCGCGTCCGATCTTCTGGACGTGCTGGAACGTGCGTTTGCCGCCCGGTCCGAAGTCATCGAGCAGAGAGCATTGAAATCCGAACTGGAACGCGGAGACCCTGCAGCACGGTTGTTGTTTGGCCTGTCGCCGCAGGCAGAGGCGTTGCGTGAAAGGGTTCGAACTGTTGCACCCACGGGGGCCGAAGTTCTGGTAACAGGCCCTCCTGGCAGCGGTATCTCAAAAGTCGCTGAGGTTGTGCACCTGATGTCGTCGGTGGGGCAGGGGCCGTTCGTGAAACGCCCCGCCTCAACGCTCAGCCCCGAAGATCTGGCCCGTGGTTGCGAGGATGCCGCGGGCGGGTCACTATTTCTTGATGAAGTGTCAGCCATGCCGCAGGCCACCCAATTCGCGGCCCTTGAACTGATCGAACATGGGCCGGATGGACGGATCATTGCTGGCACCACCACCGATCTGGCTGCCCTAAGCGCCGAAGGTCGTTTCAATGCCGATCTATTCTACCGGCTGGACGTGATGCGCGTGCGTATTCCGTCCCTGGCCGAGCGTCCCGACGATATTCCTGTTATCTTTCGTCATTATGTGGCGCAGGCAGCAGAACAGGCCGGGATTCCGGTTCCCGAGATTTCGTCGGAACATCTGGCGGTGTTAATGGCCAGCGACTGGCCGGGGAATGCGCGTTCCCTAATGTCCGCCGCTATGCGCTTTGTTCTGGGGATGCCAGAAGAGGTTGCCCAAGCCACGGATCTGGGCCTCAGTGAACAAATGGCGCGTGTTGAACGATCGCTGCTGATCGCGGCGCTGGGGCGGCACAATGGTAAGGCGTCAGACGCGGCAAAGGCGCTGAAGCTTCCGCGAAAGACCTTTTATGACAAGCTGGCGCGCTATCAAATCCGTCCCGAGGATTACCGCAGGTAATTCGCCCGGCGCAGGTGCGTTGCGCATTGATTCGCAGGATTGATTCGCGAACTGTGCGAAAATCCGCACAAGCAGCATTTCCTTATGTGCGGATTTCCGCACGTCGAAGAAAAGGTGATTCTTTGCCTTGTGTTTGGTTTGATGCAAGCTGCTGAAAATAAACACGTAAATCACATCATCCAGCTTTCAGAGGGAAATGTTGTGTGCGTGTGACTGAGTCGCTTCACTACACGCCATACGGCGCCTGCCCGGCGCTGATCGCTTGTTTTTAGGAAGTCTGGGAGGAAAACAGATGAAGATTTTGACAACAGCTGCAACGGCTCTGGCGCTGACAGTGACCGCAACTGCGGGTATGGCGGCGTGTGATGACGGTGAGATTGTTGTGAAGTTCGCGCATGTGACGAACACCGACAAGCACCCGAAAGGCATCGCGGCCTCGCTGCTGGAACAGCGCGTCAATGACGAGATGAACGGCGTAATGTGCATGGAGGTTTATCCGAACTCGACCCTCTACAACGATGACAAGGTGCTTGAGGCAATGCTGCAAGGCGACGTGCAACTGGCTGCACCTTCCTTGTCCAAGTTCGAAAAGTTCACCAAGCAATTCCGCCTGTTCGACCTGCCGTTCATGTTCAAGAACATCGATGCTGTGGACGCGTTCCAGGCGTCGGCCGAAGGTCAGGCGATGAAAGACAGCATGCAGCGTCGTGGATTGCAGGGGCTGGCCTTCTGGCACAACGGCATGAAGCAAATGTCGGCCAACAAGCCGTTGGTCGATCCGTCGGACGCCAATGGCCTGAAGTTCCGCGTGCAGTCCTCGGACGTGTTGGTTGCACAGATGGAAGCGATCGGTGGCAGCCCGCAGAAAATGGCGTTCTCGGAAGTTTACGGCGCGCTGCAACAAGGTGTTGTGGATGGGCAGGAGAACACCTGGTCGAACATCTATGGCAAGAAGTTCTTCGAAGTTCAGGACGGTATCACCGAGACCAACCACGGTATCATCGACTATCTGGTTGTAACCTCGGTCGACTGGCTCGACAGTCTGGACCCGGACGTGCGTGATCAGTTCACGACCATTCTGGCCGAAGTGACCGAAACCCGGAACAAAGAAGCCTTTGCCGTGAACGAAGCAGCCAAAGCCTCGATCACTGATGCGGGTGGTATCATTCGTGAGCTGACACCTGAACAGCGTCAGGCGTGGGTTGATGCGATGAAGCCTGTTTGGGATCAGTTCGCCGGTGACGTTGGTCAGGACAAGATCGACGCCGCACAGGCCATCAACGCCGGTTTCTAAACCGGATCGAGGCCACGCGTCTGGGGACTGGGGAGTATTCGACGCGAAGGCCGGGCGGGCTGACATGGCCCGCCCAACACTCTCTCATCACAAAAAATGCGGGGACAGATAGATGTCTGGTGCGAAATCCGGCCAAGGCGGGCTGGTCGACCATATCGAAGAAACCCTGATTGCGTTGCTGTTGGGCCTGATGACGGTCGTAACCTTTGCCAACGTGATTGCGCGGTTTGTTTTTAATTCCAATATCCTCTGGGCGCTCGAGCTGACGGTGTTCACCTTTGGCTGGCTGGTGCTGCTGGGTGCGTCTTATGCGGTGAAGAAACACGCGCATTTGGGTGTGGATGCCATTCTGAACATGTTGTCGCCAGCACCACGGCGTATTCTGGCACTGATCGCAGTGGGCTGCTGCCTGGTGTTTTCTTTGCTGATGCTGAAAGGGGCCTATGACTATTGGGCCGTCTTTGCCGATCTGCCGCCCACATCCGGGCGCTGGTTCCCGACCGGGTTCAATTTCGACGCGCGCAGCCAGAGTTTTTATGAGGTCGACGACATTCCGATGGTGGCCCCGCTGCGGTTTCTGGAAGACATGATCAACTATGGCGAATACTACGAAAAACTTCCCAAAGTTGTTCCTTATTTCATCCTGCCTTTGTCGATGCTGCTGCTGGTCATCCGCTTTGCGCAGGTCGCCGTTCAAATCTGGCGTGGCGAGACGGATCGCCTTGTCGCCAGCCACGAAGTCGAGGACGAGATCGAAGAAGTCCGCGCTCAGCAAGGAGAGCATAACTGATGGACGTCATTCTTCTCTTCTCGATGGTCATCGGCCTGTTGCTGATCGGTGTTCCGATTGCGGTCGCGCTTGGCCTCAGCTCGACCCTGTTCCTGCTGATCTATTCGGACAGTTCGCTGGCGTCGGTCGCAGGTACATTGTTCGAGGCGTTCGAGGGCCACTTTACCCTGCTGGCGATTCCGTTCTTCATTCTGGCCTCGTCCTTCATGACGACCGGCGGCGTGGCGCGGCGGATCATTCGCTTTTCGATTGCCTGTGTGGGGCATTTGCCCGGTGGTCTGGCGATTGCGGGCGTGTTTGCTTGTATGCTTTTCGCAGCCCTGTCCGGTTCGTCTCCGGCGACTGTGGTTGCTATCGGTTCTATTGTCATCGCCGGGATGCGGCAGGTTGGCTATTCCAAGGAATTCGCCGCAGGCGTGATCTGTAACGCCGGCACGCTGGGCATTCTGATCCCGCCTTCTATCGTGATGGTTGTGTATGCCGCGGCTGTCGAAGTTTCGGTCGGGCGTATGTTCTTGGCGGGTGTCATTCCGGGCCTGATGGCGGGTCTGATGCTGATGATCACCATCTACGTCATGGCCAAGGTCAAAAACCTGCCCAAAGGCGACTGGAAAGGGTGGGGAGAGGTCTTTACCTCGGCGCGTGAGGCCGGTTGGGGCCTGTTCCTGATCGTCATCATTCTGGGCGGTATCTACGGGGGCATCTTTACCCCGACCGAGGCTGCTGCTGTCGCTGCCGTCTACGCGTTCTTTATCGCCAGCTTTGTCTACAAAGACATGGGGCCGCTCAGCACAGAGGAAGGCCAATCCAACCTGTCGCTGCTGAAAAAGCCTTATGCGCTGGTAACGGCGTTCTTTCATCCCGATACGAAGCACACGCTTTTCGAGGCTGGTAAGCTGACTGTCACGCTGTTGTTCGTCATCGCCAACGCGCTGATCCTCAAGCACGTGCTGACGGACGAGCAAGTGCCGCAGCACATTGCCGAAGCGATGCTGTCGGCGGGTCTGGGGCCAGTGACGTTCCTGATCGTGGTGAACGTGATCCTGCTGATCGGTGGTCAGTTCATGGAGCCGTCGGGCCTGTTGGTCATCGTGGCACCGTTGGTGTTCCCGATTGCCATCGAGTTGGGCATTGATCCGATCCATCTGGGTATCATCATGGTGGTGAACATGGAGATCGGGATGATCACGCCTCCGGTCGGTCTGAACCTGTTCGTAACCTCGGGCGTGGCGGGTATGCCGATGATGAGCGTTGTGAAGGCGGCGTTGCCATTCCTGGCCGTGCTCTTCGTCTTCCTGATCATGGTGACATACATTCCGTGGATTTCGACCTTCCTGCCCAACACGTTCATGGGACCGGAAATCGTGACGAACTAGAGGGTTTGGCTGCAAAAGAAAGGCCGGGTCTTTGCCAGACCCGGCCTTGTTTATGAGCCGTATTTTTTCAGGTAATCTGCAACCCACTCGATCCCCCCAAAAGCGCGACGGCGGCGTGAGCCCCAATAACCGATGCTGTCGTTTACCAACTCACCCGGGTTCGGGCGACCGTTGAAGATTACGATCTTAGGCCTTTTGGGGCGCTTTCTGTATTTTTTGAAGATCAAACCAAACGGCCAGTAGTAGACCAGATGGACGATACCTATGCACCAGTTCTTGGGATAGCATTTCCGGTTTGTTGCCAATGCCGAGATATAGTTCTGATCGTTCCTATATTTCGGCAAATCCCTGTCTTTTACAAAGTCATCGTACAGATGAAACTGCTCTGCTGGGACATATCCAACAATTGACGAATTTCCTCGGGTGACTTTGTTCATGAACCACGGAATCCGGTCCCAGATCGAGGCGGGGATCATGCGCCATACCAGACCGCGAAACTTGGGCATCAGGTACAGGCCGCCTCTTTTCAACATTATCGTCAACAACGGATCCAACTGTCCAGTGACCACAATATCCAAATCAAGAAAGAGTGCGGCGTCGTAATCTCCGACGATCTTTCTTTCGAACATCAACAGCTTGGGCCATTTGCCGTGAACCCACTGGTCTCTGTCGAGATGGGGGAAGGCAAGTGGCGCAACCTTGATACCCGGCTTCAACCCTTCGGCGTTGTCGGTAATACAGATGAAATCGTGGTCCAACGCTATGTGGTCCTGAATGGCGCGAAACAGCAGATTGACGTAGTCGGGGCCGAACTCGTTACCCCATTTCATGCAGATGATGCATGTTTTAGGTGCCTTAAGGACGGCGTTTTCCATATTTTTTCCTTACCTAAGTAAGTTCTTCCGATCGCACCTGTTGGCAAAAACGTATCTGTTGCCGATGCTTGTAACGCTGAGCACCTTGCATCCTCTTGAAACCCGGTCAAGAGAGTTTATCTAACGCTACGAGGACGACCTCCCCATTCTGGGACATCATTCGGGACGACCCGAACAGATGTGAGGTTGTCTTATGCCCTGGATCCTTCTTCTTTTTGCTGGTGCGCTCGAAATCGTATGGGCGGTCGCCATGAAACAATCGGCGGGCTTCACACGGCTTTGGCCGACGGCCATTATGGGCGTTTCGATGATCGGCTCTTTCGGTCTGCTGGCACTTGCCATGCGAGAATTGCCATTGGGCACAGCCTATACGATCTGGACCGGGATTGGTGCCGTCGGGGCATTCAGCGTGGGTATCCTGTTTCTGGGCGAAGCCCTGACACCTGCACGAATTGCTGCAGCGATATTGATCGTGACCGGTCTGGTCGTGATGAAACTGGCCTAAGCCCTGCGTTGACCAAGTCACCGGTCTTGGGCAGTCTGCGGGAAACTCAGGAACTGGAGCCTGGAATGCTGACCGAGACCGACAAGCGATTACTGCGCGTGGCCTACGAAGAAGCCAAAGCCGGATTTGACGAGGGTGGGTGCCCCATCGGCTCTGTTCTGGCGCGGAGGGGCGAAGTTGTATCGCAAGGTCGCAATCAGCGTGTGCAGGGCGGCGACCCCATCGCGCACGGGGAAATGGATGCGTTGCGCAAAGCCGGGCGTCAGAAAACGTATCGCGATACGGTTCTCTATACCTCGTTATCGCCCTGCATGATGTGCTCGGGCACCATCGTTCAGTTTGGTATCCCGCGTGTCGTGATCGGTGACACGCAAAACTTCGGAGGCAATGAAGAGTTCCTGCGTGAGCGCGGGGTCGAAGTTGTTATTGCCGACGACCCCGACTGCATCGCGCTGATGCGACGGTTTATCGAAGAAAAGCCCGAGCTTTGGGCAGAAGATATTGCGGAATAACGACCGGGGTCAGATGCGTTCCAGCGCCTGAATGATGCCCGAGAAATCCGCGGCTTTCAGACTGGCCCCACCGACCAGAGCACCATCCACATTCGAGACTGCAAAGATGTCGGCTGCGTTGCTGGGTTTGACGGACCCACCGTAGAGCAGTCTCACAGACCTGCCCACACCTTCGCCAAAGCGACGCTCCAACCGCGCGCGCATGAAGTCGTGAACTTCTCCGATCTCTTCCAGAGTCGGGACTTTCCCGGTGCCAATCGCCCAGATCGGTTCATATGCTACGATCAGATTTTCACCGGTAGACTGGTCCGGGATCGAGCCCGACATCTGGCCACCGATTATGTCGAGCGTGTTGGCGGCCTCGCGCTGTTCCAGACTTTCACCGACGCAAATGATCGCTTTCAGGCCAGCATCCATTGCCGCACGCGCCTTGGCGCGCACATCCTCGTCATGCTCACCGTGATCCACGCGCCGTTCGGAATGACCAAGGATGACCGAAGTCGCACCGGCATCCAGAAGCATATCTGCGCTGATATCGCCGGTATGCGCCCCGGAATGCTCGGCGTGGCAATCCTGACCGCCAACTTTTATCGCCGAGCCCGCCACAGTATCGGCGGCACGGCTGAGCAACGTGGTTGGCGGGCAGATCAGAACATCGACTGAGGCTTCGGGGTGGCTTTGTGACAACGCCTCAAGCTCACTCAGCGCCGCGCCGGTTCCGTTCATCTTCCAGTTTCCAGCCGCCAGCTTCCGCCGCATACCCGTATCTCCCTGATCATTCGATGATTTAAGGATGCGGATAGCACTGTCTGCGTGATCTTACAATTCCGCTTGCGAGACTGACACAGGACCAAACGTGAACAATGGTCTAGCTTTGCTGGGCGATGTTCTCGTCGAATTTGATCGATTCACCGCAGCCGCATGAATCAACGACGTTCGGGTTCTTGAACTTGAACCCTGATTCCAGCAGCGACACTTCGTAATCGATCTCGGTTCCGAACAGGAACATCTGCGCCATCGGTGCGATCATCACCCGTGCGCCATCCTGTTCGACAACCTCGTCATGCGGATCTGCCTGATCCACATATTCCATGGTGTATTCCATGCCTGCGCAGCCGCCTTTCTTGACACCAATACGCAAACCAGCGTGTCCGCCCGAATTCATCAGGCGGGTAATCTGCTCTGCGGCTTTGGGCGTCATGGTCACAGCCTGTTTGCCGGGGATGCCGAACATGTAAATCTCCGTTGTCGCGCGTCCTACCCAATTTAGGGCTCATTGGTCGCGGGCTCAAGATCGACTGGGTTAAAGAGTTGTTCAAGAACGCTCATGTTGTGGTCCAGGGCTGACACCCTGCAACCTTGCATTGAGCCAGAAAGCGGGTTTAGCTGTGTTTGAACACACAATCGGCTGTGCTGGGAAATTGCGGATTGGGATGGGAAAGGATTTATTATGAATAAGTTACGGAGTGTTTTTAAATCTATTTTGCAAGGATCGGCGTTTCTTCTGGCGCTTACCGGTTTCGCATCCGGGGATGTATCAGCCGCTACAGACGCAGAAAGGCATCCGGTCAACTGTGCAACAGCCGAGGGCGATCTGCGCGCCATTGAGGCGGAAAAGAAACATGCCGAGGACAAGCAATTGGAAAGCGTTGCCGCGCTCACGCCTGCCGGGGCTTTGCTGGGTCTGGTTACGGGAACCGAACACAAACACTTGCAAATGCTGTCTGGTGACTATGTCAAAGCGCTGGACGCCCGAGCGGCAGAAATCAAGGAAACCTGTAATCTCAATTGATCTACGTTCGGACAAACAGGCAAAGCGCAGGGCTTTAGGCTTACATAAAGCCCAGTTCCAGTCGCGCCTCGTCTGACATCATCTCCATGCCCCAGGGCGGTTCCCAGGTCAGTTCGACGTCAACTTCTTTGACACCGGCAACCGGTTCGATCGCTTCCATGATCCAGCCAGGCATGTCACCGGCGACCGGGCAGCCGGGTGCGGTCAGCGTCATGATCACCTTAACTGCGTTATCCGCAGTAATATCAATCGTGTAGATCAAGCCGAGATCGTAGATGTTGACCGGAATTTCCGGGTCATAAACCGTGCGGCACGCTTCGACCACGGCGTCGTACAATGGGTGTTCTATTGTCGACGGCGCAATCAGCGGTGTGCCTTCAAACTGTTCGCTCGGGTGAGTCATCTTTGCCTCGGGTCAGTTGCCTGAGTGATTATATAGGGAATAGCCGCAACAGCGTCCAGTGGTGGCGTGGCGCTCAGACGAGCGCCACCGCGATTCAGTCATTGATATCGTGTTTGAAGGTTTTGACCTGCCCATGGGGCAACGCAAAGAGTTTGCGCAACACAAGCCATGCGATCAGCGACAGCACCGCGAAGACCAGCAGAAGGACGGGCAGGGACAGTGACAGGCCCGGAATGATCAGGATCAGACCCGTGATCGCTGCGCCGATGGCGAAGCCCAGAAAGATGAATCCGGGCAGAACGATTTCAAGGATACCAAGCGCAAGTGCGGCGGCGAGCCAGATCCACCACGTCAGCCAGAATGGGTCGGCCATCATCTTCCTCCTTTGAGCATTTTGAACGCATCTCCAAAGGCTTCCAAAGCGTTGGCTGGCACCACAATTGTCTGTTTGCCGGTGCCGTTGCCCAATGCATTAAGGGCTTCAACCTGTTTCAAAGCAACCTGATACTGGGCTGCTTCGATGCCGTTGTCCTGAATGGCCTTCGCGACAACGCCCGTGGCATAGGCTTCGGCTTCGGCCTGAATGCGACGGGCTTTGGCGGATTGTTCAGCCGCATAAAGTTCGGCATCGGCCTGCAGCTCAACAGCGCGCTTCTGGCCTTCGGCTTCGGTCACTTGCGCACGGCGCGCGCGCTCTGCGTTCAGCTGTTGCAGCATGGCGTCGCGGGTCGCCTGATCCAGATTCACATCCAGAATCTCGGCACGGGTCACTTCGATTCCCCAGTCATCCACTGCAGTTTCAACGCTTTCCTGGATGCGCGTGATCAACTGCGCGCGGTTAGACTGCACTTCGTCCAAGTCCATCTTTCCGATCTCTGCCCGTACGATACCGGCAACGGTGGTCGCAATCGCGCCGTCCACATCGCGAATGCGGTAGACTGTCTTTTCCGGCTCGAGAATACGGTAGAAGACCGAGGTATCAATCTGCACCAAAACGTTGTCTTTGGTGATCGCGTCTTGTGTCGCATTGGGCAACTGGCGCTCGAGGATCGAGATCTTGTGCCGTGCAACGTCCAGAAACGGAACGATAAAGTTGATACCGGGGCCAAGCACCGAATGAAGACGGCCAAACCGTTCAACTACAAACTTCTCGGATTGCGGCACGATCTTGATGCCCTTGAGAATAACGACAATCACCAGCACTGCGGCCAGCAGGTAAATGATGTTTGACGAAATCAACCCAATGATTTGATCTTCGGTCATTCTGTCCTCTTATTTTTGTGTACTATGGTATACATGTGGGGATTGAGTCGCCCGATTTCAACTCTGGTATGAGTGGATTGGAGCGGTATGCAAATGCCTGAAAACGTGAATGTCGTCTGGAAATTTGTCTCTGTGACCGCTTTGCATCCCACCACGTTTGCGATATCGGGCGGGGATGAAACTGATTATCGACACTGATCCCGGCATCGACGATGCCATGGCCATTGCTTATGCCGCCGCTGCGCCTGAAATCAACCTGATCGGACTAACGACCGTTTTCGGTAATACGTATGTCCATCAATCCAGCCGCAATGCACGGTTCCTGTTGCATAAACTTGGGTTGAACCTGCCTGTGGCCGAAGGTGCTGCGGTTCCTTTGGGGGCTGACACACATGCCCCATCCGAGCATGTTCATGGACCCGAAGGCTTTGGAGACATTACAGAAATCCCCGATATCGGACAGAACCACGCGCTGCCAGCAGCCGAATTTCTGGTTGAAATGGCCCAAGCTCATAAGGGCGAACTGGTGGTCTGCGCCGTAGGTCCTTTGACCAATATTGCCAACGCGATGCGTCTGGACCCGGAATTTGCAGGCAATCTGCGCGAACTGGTGATCATGGGGGGCGCAGTTTATTGCCCGGGTAACGTCACCCACCACGCCGAAGCCAATATCTATCACGACGCTCTTGCCGCCGAAGAGGTCTTTTCCGCGCCGCCAAACACTGTTCTGGTCGGATTGGATGTGACGTTGAAGACGCTATACGAAACAGCGGACTTTGAAGCGCTGGCGCAAAACTCACCCGATATGGGTTCATTTCTGTGCGACATCTCTCGGTTCTATCTGAAGTTCTATAAAGAGATCGGGGGGCTGGAAGGCTGCGGCCTGCATGATTCAACAGCGGTGATTGCGTGTTCCCATCAATCCATGTTCGACATGGTTGAAACCGGGCTGCGGGTTGTCACCGACGGCGATCAAATGGGGGCGACTAAACCGGACCCTGAACGACCCGCAATCCGGGTGTGTCGCGATGTGGACGGGGCAGGGGTTGTGCGTCTGTTCACGGACTGCGTGGCCTCGTTGCCCTGACGGGTTGCAAAGACGGAACGGATCGGGCAAAGCCTGCCCGGTTCGGCGATCCGAGGCGATGACATGACGCAGACATTCTCATTTGAGCTCAAGGCAACAGACGGCAAAGCGCGTACAGGTGTGATCAGCACGCCGCGCGGAGAGGTTCGCACCCCGGCCTTCATGCCGGTCGGCACGGCCGCGACGGTGAAAGCGATGATGCCCGAAAGCGTGCGCGCGACGGGTGCGGATATTCTGTTGGGCAACACCTATCACCTGATGCTGCGTCCAACGGCGGAACGGATTGATCGTTTGGGAGGGTTGCACAAGTTCATGAACTGGGACCGCCCCATTCTGACCGACTCGGGCGGGTTTCAGGTCATGTCTCTGGCCGGGCTGCGCAAGTTGACCGAAAAAGGTGTGACCTTCAAATCTCATATCGATGGGTCAAAGCATGAGCTGACGCCCGAGCGGTCAATGGAGATTCAGCGCTTGCTGGGGTCGGACATCGTGATGTGCTTTGACGAATGTCCTGCGCTGCCCGCCGACCGCAACCGCATCGCCGAGTCTATGCGCTTGTCGATGCGTTGGGCCGAACGGTCGCGTGACGCGTTTGGGGATCGTCCGGGTCACGCCCTGTTCGGTATTATGCAAGGTGGTCTGGAACAGGACCTGCGCGAAGAAAGCGCCGAAGCACTTAAATCCATTGGGTTCGAAGGCTATGCAGTGGGCGGGCTGGCCGTGGGCGAGGGGCAGGAGGCCATGTTCGGCTGCCTCGACTACGCCCCGGGTTTTCTGCCTGAAGACAAACCGCGTTACCTGATGGGTGTTGGTAAGCCCGACGATATCGTCGGCGCCGTCGCGCGTGGGATCGACATGATGGATTGCGTTCTGCCGTCCCGTTCGGGTCGCACCGGGCAAGTGTTCACGCGTCGCGGCGTGGTCAACATCAAAAACGCCCGCCATGCGGATGACCCGCGGCCGCTGGATGAAAACTGCACATGTCCCGCCTGTTCGAACTACTCGCGCGCCTATTTGCACCATGTGTTTCGCGCCAACGAGATGATCTCGGGCATGTTGCTGACCTGGCACAACCTGCATTACTTCCAAGAGATCATGCAGGGCATGCGTGATGCTATTGCTGCGGGTACCTTCGACGCCTGGCTGGCCGAGTTTCACGCGCAGCGTGCGCAAGGGGATATCGAGCCCCTGTGACTTTCCACTTCGGGTGACAATTGCGTGGATTTCCGGTATTCTAGAATAACTTCAAGCAATGCCATTTAAGTCTGCAATCCGGAGAACTTAACATGTTTCGCCTTATTTTTGGCGCAGCAATTTTCTGCGCGACACCTGCCATTTCAGATGTCTGGACCTTCGAAACCCCTTCCGAAAACATTCAGTGCTCGGTCGGGGAAAGTGCTTCGTCCTCGGATATTCAATGCACGATCATAGAAAAATCGGGCCCACCTGCGCTGCCGCGCCCTGCGAATTGTCAATCAGACTGGGGGCATGATTTCCTGATGTTCAACACTGGCCCGGTCGAGATATTGTGCCAGCCGCTCAATCGTAACAAAGACGGCTATGACCGTGCGGAATACGGCGTCACAGGACAGTTCGGAGGATTCACCTGCAGTTCTTCGACAAAAGGTCTGGAATGCCGCAACCAAGACGGTCACGGTTTTTTCTTGTCGCGCGCCGTACAGCGGGTGTTCTGACCTTTGAGTTGCGCGTTGTCTATGCATGTCGTGCTAATTTCGGTGGATATGTTCCTTGGACGTCTTGCAGTCCTGAAAACCTCGGTTCATGCTGAGACACGATACACGGCGGTAAGGTTGAAAAAGGGCGATGAGGCCCCACCTTTATCGTCCAAGACAGGAGACGGCCAAATGTTGCCTCGATGAGGGACGAGAGCCGTCTTGCCAACGATAAGGATAGAGCATGCAAGAGCCTCTGAATTCCTCATACCCCGTCCTGCCGCTGCGCGATATTGTGGTATTCCCGCATATGATCGTGCCTCTTTTTGTAGGCCGAGACAAATCGGTCCGCGCGCTGGAAGAGGTGATGCAGGATGACAAGCAAATTCTGTTGTCCAGCCAGATCGACCCCGGCGTTGATGATCCCGACATAGACGGTATCTATCGCTCGGGCGTTCTGGCCAATGTGCTGCAACTGCTGAAATTGCCCGATGGCACCGTTAAGGTGCTGGTCGAAGGGCAGGCACGTGTGCAAATCACCGAGTTTCTTGAAAACGACCAGTTTTTCGAAGCCCGCGCCGAATATCTGACCGAAATCCCTGGTGACGTAACCACAACCGAAGCCCTGCTGCGCACTGTCGCGGATGAGTTCGAGCGCTATGCCAAAGTGCGCAAGAACATTCCCGAAGAAGCGCTGGCGGCCGTGGGTGAAACAACCGAGCCTGCCAAGCTGGCTGACCTCGTATCGGGTCACTTGGGCATTGAGGTTGAGCAAAAGCAGGAACTGTTGGAAACCCTCAGCGTCAGTGAGCGGCTTGAGAAGGTCTATGGCCTGATGCAGGGCGAAATGTCGGTTCTGCAGGTCGAGAAAAAGATCAAGACCCGAGTCAAATCCCAGATGGAGAAGACGCAGCGCGAATATTATCTGAATGAGCAGATGAAGGCCATTCAGAAGGAACTTGGCGATGGCGAGGACGGCAGCAACGAAGTTGCCGAGCTGGAAGAGAAAATCGCTGAGACCAAGCTGTCGAAAGAGGCGCGCGAAAAGGCCGAGGGCGAGCTGAAGAAGCTGCGCAACATGAGCCCGATGTCGGCTGAGGCCACTGTTGTGCGCAACTATCTGGATTGGATTCTGTCATTGCCGTGGGGCACCAAATCCCGCGTCAAAAAGGATCTGGGTCGCGCGCAGGACATTCTGGATGCCGATCACTATGGGCTTGAAAAGGTCAAAGAGCGTATTGTTGAGTACCTTGCGGTTCAGCAGCGTTCGAAAAAGCTGAAAGGCCCGATCCTGTGCCTTGTTGGCCCTCCGGGTGTCGGTAAGACCTCGCTGGGCAAGTCGGTTGCCAAAGCCACGGGGCGCGAGTTCATTCGCATCAGCTTGGGCGGTGTGCGCGACGAATCCGAGATTCGGGGCCACCGTCGGACCTATATCGGTTCGATGCCCGGCAAGATCATTCAGGCGCTGAAAAAGGCGAAAACCACGAACCCTCTGATCTTGTTGGATGAAATCGACAAGATGGGGCAGGATTTCCGTGGCGACCCGGCCTCGGCGATGCTGGAAGTGCTCGATCCTGAGCAGAACAACACGTTCATGGACCACTACCTTGAGGTCGAATATGACCTGTCCAACGTGATGTTCCTGACCACATCGAACAGCTACAACATGCCCGGGCCTTTGCTGGACCGGATGGAGATCATTCCGCTGGCCGGTTACACCGAAGAGGAAAAGAGCGAGATCGCCAAGCAGCACCTGATCAGCAAGCAGGTCAAAAACCATGGTCTGAAAGCCAAGGAATTTGAACTGACCGATGAAGCGCTGCAAAAGATCATCCGCACCTACACCCGTGAGGCGGGCGTTCGAAACCTTGAACGTGAAATCGCCAAGGTGGCGCGGAAATCGCTGACAAAGATCATCAAGAAAGAGGCGGAAACCGTTGAAGTCACGCCGGAAAATCTGGATGAGTTCTTGGGTGTTCCGAAGTTCCGTTATGGGCTGGCCGAGCAGGATGATCAGATCGGCGTTGTAACGGGTTTGGCCTGGACCTCGGTTGGGGGCGACCTTTTGCATATCGAAGCGCTGAAACTTCCGGGCAAAGGGCGGATGAAAACCACCGGTAAGCTGGGCGATGTGATGAAGGAATCCATCGATGCGGCTTCGTCTTACGTGCGGTCCATCTCGCCCAAAATCGGGGTGAAGCCGCCACAGTTCGACAAGATCGACATTCACGTCCACGTGCCGGATGGGGCGACGCCCAAGGATGGTCCGTCGGCAGGTCTTGCTATGGTGACATCGATTGTTTCCGTGCTGACCGGCATCCCAGTGCGGAAAGACATCGCCATGACCGGTGAGGTTTCGCTGCGCGGGAACGCAATGCCGATTGGTGGTTTGAAAGAAAAACTGCTGGCGGCCCTGCGCGGGGGTATCAAGACGGTTCTGATCCCGGAAGAGAACGAAAAGGATCTGGCGGATATCCCGGACAATGTGAAGGAAGGGTTGGACATCATCCCTGTCAAGCATGTCTCAGAAGTTCTCGAACAGGCGCTGGTGCGTACGCCCGAGCCGATCGAGTGGGATGAGGCGGCAGAAGAAGCTGCGGCTGCAGCTGCTGCTTCGACCAAATCCGCGGATGCATCTGCCACGGCGCACTAGGCTGCGCATGCAAAGAATGGATAAAGGCAGAGCGATGCTCTGCCTTTTTCATAGCCCGATTACAGGCTTTTTTGGATCAAGTATCTCTTCTTCCGCAATGTATTTCATGAATTTTTCGTCCGACAGTGCCGAGCGTATGGCCAGCGCGAAGATGATCGCGGAAAATACGACGCAAAGCAGAATATCCCACCCAAACGGGATCTGTTTCAATGCCCCGGTGCCGAATTGACCCAAGAATGAGATTAGCCCGAGCCCGGCAAAATAGGGCATCAACCAAACGGCTTCGGTCAGATCCATTTCATCCAGACGCCCTTTAAACCGGATAAGCAGCAGAATTTTTCCGACGATCAGCGCGATACCAAGGCGCCAGACGGTGTCCCAACCGCTCCAATACACTATCAGTGTTGCAATGGCGAAAGCCATCATCGCCACCAGACGCACCGCTGGAATGCGGATCGAACGGGGTTGATCTGGAAGCAAATCCCTTAAGCAAACGACGGCGATTGGGCCAACGGCGAACGACAAAACAATCGCGGCCCCGTTCAGGGCAATGACGGTGGTAAATGGAACGGTCAACAGGAACAGGGTCCCGATTAGAAAATTCAACGCCAAGGCCCAGACCGGAACCCCAAACGAAGACAGGTTTTGCAAGCGTTTTGGCAGGAAACCGTTTTGAGACAGCGCAAGGGCAATCCGGGCATTCGACCCGGTTGCGACCAATCCGTTGCCAAAGGGGCCGACGACGGATCCGACATTCAACAGACTGATGAACCAGACCAATCCGACCGACATAATCACAGCATCCAAAGGACCTTCGCCGCCAAAACTCAACTGCGCCCAACCATTGGTAAGTTGTGATGGATCCAGCGCGCCGATGAAGGCAACCTGGAGGCCAAGATAAATTGCGGCGCACAGGATGATCGATAAGACGAGTGCCGCGGGGATTGCAAATTTTGGGTTTCGCACTTCGCCTGCCATATCAACAACATGGCGGAAGCCTATGAACGAGAAAATGACGCCTCCGGTCGAAACGGCTGCCATGATTCCCTGCAACCCATAAGGGGCAAACCCGTCTGGTTGTGTGAAGTTGTCAGCGTTGAACCGGCTGGCCACCAGCAATGCAGACAGGATCACCGGAATAGCTATTTTAGCCCAGGTCAGTGCCGCGTTGACCTGTGTGAAGAACTTGACGCCAAGCGCGTTGACTGCAACGAAAAGCAGCATGAAGACAAGGGCGACGAAAATTCCCGCGCCCGTCAGGTCGCCGGTATCGGCAGCGTGCAGCCAGGGGGCGTAAGGGGCCAGATACTTTAGCATCGCCTCCACTTCGATGGGGGCAGTGGTGTTATACCCGATCCATGCCGTCCACCCCATGGCCATCGAAACGATATTGCCGTGCGAAAACTGCGGGACCCGGGCAATTCCGCCTGGAATAGGCAGCATGGCTGAGATCTCTGCGAACGTGATCGCCAAAATGAACATCGCAGCCGCACCGATCAACCAAGAGAGGATAGCCGCAGGCCCGGCGTGCTGAACAGCCAGAAGGGGGCCGAACAACCAGCCCGAACCGATGATTCCTCCAACAGAAATGAAGGTCAGTCCGATCAGGCCAATGTCTCGCTTAAGCTCCGCCATGATGACCTCTGACTTTGTGATCGACACAAGGATTGGCCGATAGTGCACGATAGTCACCGAGGTCGCGCGCTGGCAAGCCTTTCAATTTCAAGCGTAATCTGAGAATGGGAATGGTGGGTGATAAGAGATTTGAACTCCTGACATCTTCGATGTGAAAAAAGATGCCCCTCGCCAAGATATTGATATTTCGTCAATGGCACACTTCTTATGCTTTGTGTTCGCCAATGATTCCGGGTTTGTCCAACGTGTTCCAGTTCAGTGAACCAGGGAGCACTTCTTTTTGAGTTTTAGTTGACGCCCCGAACTGCGGTGAAGTCCACGACATCCGCCGCTCTTCGCAGGTGGTCTGGGCTGTACCGAGCATACACGCGTTCTGTGACCTGAACGTTGGAGTGTCCGAGGTACTGGCTGATCTCGCTCATAGGTACGCCCGCCTCGGCCATGTGAACTGCTGCTGTGTGCCGGAACACATGGGGACTGACGTTGGGAACCTCTGCACGCTCAGCCGCGTTTACAATGCCTTTGCGGATGCTCTTTACCGGACCGCCGCCCCATTCAATCACATAGTCGCTCAGAGCGGCCTTACGGGCTTCCTGTAAGGCTGCGCGCAGTCCCGCATTGATTGGCACCACAGCGCGTCCTTTTCGGGTCTGTGTATCGCCTGCGCGTAGATTGATTTGACCTCTATCCATGTCCACCCGGTCCCAAGTCAGCTCCAAGACCGCGCCAACGCGCGCTGCTGTTGACAGCATTAGGATCATGGCAAGGCGGATGTGGGGTTCGCACTTGGCCGACAATAGGCGGTCAATCTCGGATCTGGTGAGGTATCTTTCTTTCGGTGCGGGCTTGGATGGGCGCTCGATGACTGGAGAGCGGTTTATCATTCCATGCTTGTAAGCCCAGTTCATGACAGAGCGCAGGTGTCCCAACTCTGTCCATATGGAGCCATCCTTTATCCCAGCTTTACGCCTACTGTCCGCGTAGCTTCTACTGTGTTCGGCGTCGATCTGATCCGGGCGAAGCGCGCCGAAATGCGGCAGGACTGCTTTCCCGGTGTATTTCATGGTCTCAGCGATAGAGCGGCCCTTGCGGTCTTTCAGATATGCATCCCACAACTCCTGGACCGTCTGCCCTTTGGCTGTGTGCGCCTTGCGCCGGTAAAGGTCTATTGCTTCCGCTTCCGCTTCCTTTCGGTTGCGTGCGTTAAGCTTATGACGGGCTCGCTTGCCATCGTCGTTTGTCCAGTAGACGCAGAATCCGCCTCGCAAGTGTCCAAGCTTGATGTCTGGCATGATTCGTATTCCTCCACAGCGTCGATAGGTATGCGGATCATGCGCCCGACGCGAAAAAATCTCAATTCGCCACGTTTGGCCATTTGACGGACGGTTTCACCGGAGCATCCCCAGCGAGTGGCAAGGTCATCTGGTGTGTAGGGTTTTGCTGGCGTCATCTTACCCTCCTTTTCCTGTGTTCTTTGACGTAGAGCGGGGACATGGGGCGGGGCCTTAGTTGATGGTGGCGTTTGGCCAGAAATCAGCCACAACCACCTTTGCGTTTTCCCACATCACTTCACGTGCTCGATCTGGGTCAGCACCTGACTTCACCGACAGCAGGACGAAGGCACACATGAGGTCGGCTGCTGCCGTTGCTGCGTCTCCCCCATGGTTCGCGGCATTCATTTGTGCTTGCATCGCACAGGCTTCCACGCGCCGTTTGATGATTGTTGCCTCGTCTACCATCCGTCCGTTCCTCTCTATCCGTTCTCTCTCAACTCGTGGGGGTGGGGTCACGCGGGCACTCGGAACCCGGCGGCATTTCGATGACCGCCACCCCCGTTGGCTTTGGCAATCTCTGAGACATCCAAACGGTCATCAGCGCTGCGAAGTGAATAGGTGATACCTTCTTGGTTCTGGATCACTGCAACCGCGAAAGGCGCATCTGGGTACATCGCCAGAAGCGAATGACATGTTTCCGATACAAAGTCGTAGGGGCAGGCATAGGTGACCGCCACGCCCTTGTGGCCCTGGAATGTTTGGGTGCCGGCGTTTTCGCAGATACTCTTAACGCGAAGGTCATAGAACCGCTTGATAGCAGTGGCCTCGGAAAGGAACTGCTCGGGATTATCGCTGTAAAGGGCTGCTGCTGCGTCCCATTGCTCAAAGCTTCGATCCAATGAGCGAAGGTACATGCTGACAAGCTTTGTATCAGGGCGATTGAAGCGCCACAGATCCCGATCCTCTACGGCAAGGATCAACTCGGGCGTTTCTTCGCCGGGAAATGCAAAATCCCAAGCCATTCGGGCACCAGAGCGCTCCATATCGAACTCGACAAGAACTTGTGAGTGCCATGATCCGGCGGTTAGATCGAACCGCATTCCAACGTTTTCAATTGTTGGTCTTTCCGTATGAGGCATCCGCGCAAGCGCTTCCTTGGCGGTCTTGTGGTGGTCCAGCATGAGTATGCGGGAACCGCGTTCAACAATGGCCTGACACTGATCCTCTGGCAGCGAGAAATCCGCAATCAAAACATCTTTGGCTTCACCCTGCCATGTCGGCATCGGTCGCCCGTAGTTGGACGGAACGTATTGAAGGCTGTCACCCCACTTCCTGTGGACAGCCCATGCGGCAGCAAAGCCGTCATCGCAGTTGTCGTGATAGATCAGTACGTCTGGTTTGTATGGCATGTCTGCTCTCCTGTTTCCTCTTCCCACTCAGGCTTAGGCAGGGTCACTTCCACCTTCCTGTGGTTGCTGCTGTAGGTCTGCGCCGTGGCGATCTTGGTCCGCATAGAAGGCGGGTTGTGACGCGGACGGTGCAGGTTCATCGGGCGCTGGTAGTGGGCGTGGTTGGTCATCCTTTGCCCTCCAGTGCTGCGCGGGCTTCTATAGCTAAACCAACCTCAAGAACGGCTTGCCTAGCTGCCTTGAATGGGTCGCTGTCTAAGCTACCGTGTTTATCTGCCGGATACTCGAACGCCAGATCAGCAGCCTTGGCTAGACCAAGCCGAACGCCACGATCAAATGATGCCTTAAATTGGTCGTGAGTCTGCCCCTCCAACTCCGCAATACGTGCCTGTGCGGCTTCTAGGGCGTCGGCGCGGACGTATTTGACACCGTATTTTAAAACGCCCGGTGACGGTTTGTGGTAGACATGGCAATCACCACCAATGGGCCTTTCATCGTCAACCCAAATCCGCTCTGGCGCTGTGGTCTCATTGGTCATGGGGTGGGGTCCTCACTTAGCCAAAGCAACCGCTTGCAGTTTACCGTTGTAGGCTCTGCCATCTGCGCGCTGCCATGTGATACTTTTGGGATCAATTACGGGGCCATCACCAGCCATCTGGGCCGCGACATACATAACGATTGCGGACCTAATGTCGTCGTCGTTCAGCGTGACAGCAGTGTAGTTGTCGATGTCCATCACTTTTCCCCCGCTATGGAGCGCAGGGCGAGTTTGTGATCAAGTGCTGCCTGCGCTCGGATTTGCCTCACGTCGTCTGGAAGGTGTGCCACCTGCATTGATGCTTTGATACCAGCAGCCTCGCAAAACTCTTTGATTGCTTGCGACCGGATAATCGCCGCTTCCTTCACGCTCGGCTGTTCCGTGGCGGGCTGTGCGCCGGGGGCTGGGGGTAGGGGCATCCAGTGGGTTGGTTGATCCATGTAATCGTCAGAGAATGGGTTCTCAAACGACTGGCGGTCTTTGTTCCAGTACGCGTTATGCGGATACAACCAGCCTACCTTAGTCGCTAGAACCTCCGTCCCATCCTTCGGCGCGCTATCCATATCTTGCCATCCGGCCCGCACCTTCCGCAGTTCATCGTCGTACTTGGCGATAGTCATAGGGTCGGTGTTTCCGGCCTCTGGTGCGGGGGTGAGGGCGGATAGGATGCGGCGTTCGTAATCGGCTTGGGCTGCAGCTTTGGCTCTAACAAGTTTATCAAACCAAATAACACCACTATCATTGATTAGCGGGTTTCCATTGTATTCAACGTATCTCGCCCCCTCGTGCTGACCAAACCCAATGTAATATTTCCCAACAAGGGTAAGGGATTGATATTCTCTCCCTTCTGCAAACTGCTCGACAGGAGACCAAACCAAAGACTTCACGGCAATCCGGCGTGTGTCAGTCATTGCTTTGCTCCTTGTACGTGCTCCAACCTGAGCGGATCGCCTCTTCGACAGGGCGAAGCGCCCCCAAGATAAGAAGCATGATCCCGGCAGACGTGAACCAGTCCCTACCTGAGAGAAATTTTGCCAGAACGATAAAAAGGGCTGTGAAAACGGACTGGATAAGCAACGTCCACAGGAAGGACTTAAGCGGTTTCATTGCTTTGCTCCTTTAGGGCTTCGATGGCGCGTTTTGTGCGCTCCAGCTCATCACGGCAAATCCGATAGTTTCTGTCTTGAAGGTCGTCTGTGTAGAGATCATCGCGTTCTTCACAGACAGCAATCGCCTCATCCAGCCCTTGCAGGCGTCCGTCGGCTTTCCCTGCAATGTATGTTTCCCCGTCAATTGTCGCCTCCAACTCTTCCACACGGGCTGAGAGGGCGCGAAGGATGTCGGCTGTTTGCTTCATTACCTTTACGTCGTGGTCAGTAACCTTGAGCCCGGCTGAAATTGCGATTTCTGTCAAATCCTCTTTGATAAGACGCTCAACCGCTTCTTTGCTAATGTCAGTCATCGGTTCCTCGCTTCTATGGGGTTACAGGGCGTCGAAGAGGGACGGTGCGGCTTTAAAGTTCATCCAAAGCACCTCGGTTCGCTCACGTGCGCCATCGGCAAGTGCCTTTCGTTCGACCCGTTCCCATTCGGAAAGGGCGTCGTCATACATTGGCGATGCGTAGCCAGACAGAATGACTTTGCCTTCTAGCGATTTGAGTGCGGCCAACAGCTCGCCATGTTCCTGGTCCGTCATCTCAAATCGGTAGTTCTTTCTGCCTTGCCGCGCGCGTGTCTCGTGCATGTAGGGCGGATCAACGTAGTGCAGCGCCGTGATCTTGTCGTGCTTCTGCATGACCTGTACTGCCGGCCGGCTTTCGATGACGACTCCTTGCATCCGCTCGGCAAATGCCTTGATTGCATCAGGATAGTTTCGCCAGTCTTTCGCCGGCGTAGTTCCTGAGCGATTTGAAACGGCGCGAAACCCACTTGATCTGGCCGTTGCAGCGTCGGAACCAAACCCCATGAAGGACCGGATGATCAGTCTCCGGGCTTTCTCTACGCCCCCGTCAATCTCCTCGTATGCCGCTGTAAATTCACCGCGAGCAAATGGGGTTAGGCGCAGTCGTCGTTCGAGTTCGGCACTTTGCGCGGGATCCCGCAGAACTTTGAAAAGGTTCACAACATCATCGTCCAAGTCATTGTAAACCTCGGCGTAGGATCTGCTTTTGCGCAGCAACACAGAGCCACCGCCGCCATAAGGCTCAACATACACCTGGTGTTCTGGCATATGCTCGATGATCCACGGTGCAAGCATCCACTTTCCGCCGTGCCACCTGATCGCTGGTCTGGGTACTTTGGTCATACCGCCCCCCGTTCCAGGTTCTTGCGCCAGCGGAACAGGCCGACAGACTGTCGGATCGACAAGGCGCGCTCGGGGAGGGTGGATAGGTCGGTCATTCGATAAACCCCATCTCACAAGCTGTGCACTTGGCGCTCATGTGGTTATTGGCCCCGATAGCGCAGGACACGCGCAGAGCGTCTTTCTCACCGCACCACGGGCAGGTTGCGACTGCGGAAGAAAGGTTGTTTGCAATCATCTTCTGGCGCATCTCTTCCATCTTGCCTAAGCCCGCAACTAACTTAGTCATGTGTTCGTCCATCTCTTTGCGTTGCGCCGCGACTTCCTCGTCTGTCTTTCGGTCTAGTGACGGGCAATCAAACAGGGGATTGCTGTCGGCCTTTTGCTTGGTGCATGGCAGTCGCAAGCCAATTCCGATGGTGCTGTTTCCATTGCACTTCGTCGCCCACTTACGAATGTCCCATCCCTTGGCGCATGACTGCCTGCTGCTTGGGACGAGCCCCTTGAAATGGCGACATGCGTTTGCGGTGTACTCGGTCTCGCTCATCCCTCTCCCCCCGTCATTGCTGTGGGGAAGCCGTTGTGTTCGACGCCATCCAGCAACCGGCCTGCATCTGCCTTTTTCAATGGTATGGAGAAAGTGACCGGGCTGTCGGATTCCCAGCAATGAAGGATTCCGCGCGCGTCGGCGGCTTCCCAATCCCAAACAGCATTTGGGTCTTGGCTTTCGTGCAACCAACGACCGTGTTGCTTAAAAAAATACGCGGTGCCAGCGGCCTTGCACTGGTCCCGAAGGCTGCGCGCCCACTGAGGATGCATGGGGCGGGCGTTGGGGCCGCTTTCGCCCCCGCAAATCACCCAGTCGATGGTCTCCCCACCTTGAGTGCGGTCGTAGCCAGTAGCGGTTCCGACAACGAGTTCTCCCGTTAGTGCGTCGTATGTGTCCCCAACAACGCGCCTGCTGGGGAACTTTCCCGGTCCAAGTGAAAGAAGCGAAAGGTAGATTGGGCCAAGAGCAGGCTCATAGCTTATGCCGACCCACGGAATACCCAGCTTGGCTTTCAGTTCCAGCAGCTTCGGAATGTCCCGATTTGCCTCGTCCTGATTGACGACAGTGATCATCAAACCGACATGCGAGGGCCAGCCACCATTGATCCATGCGGGCGGCACCATCTGGAACACGTTGCCGATACGCTTGGTCAGGAGGATGATCTTGACGCGGAACGCTGCCTCGACTTCTGAGAACAGCTCACGCCGCCATGCGGGATCAACGGCATTGTCAAACACATCGGACAGCGAGGACAGGAATGCGCTCGGCAGGCGACCGTGTTCATCTGCAAAGGCAAGGGCTTCCCGCTGGATCTTACGAAGCTTAGATGGACCGCCTTTCACCTTCCTGCGTGGTGCGCCTGGCCCCCAATGTTGGCCTCCTGTAAAGCGCGCGTCTCTGGCTTCGGCATAGCAGTTGTCGCAGCCGGGTCCGACCTTTTGACAGCCTTCCCAAAAATTAACGGTGAAGTCGGCCCACTCGATCTTAGTCTGTTGGGTCATCAGATGTACCCCACAGCACCGGCAGACTGGTACGGAAACTCAGCTGCGAGTTTGTCGCCACACCAGATGCAGACCCGATCAAGATTGCAGTGCAGCCCCGGAACATCGCGTTGAACCGTGATAGATGTGATCGGAACTTTGGATCCGTCGTCAGCGCGGAGATCGCCACCTACACGAAAATACCGAGCGCCCTCATCGCCGTCTGGCAGAGTTTCGGCCCAAATCGCTTGTCTGTCTTCGGTCATGCGGACACCTTTTGCTGGGCCTCAATGTCGGATCTCCGCCAGCGCAGTGACCCGTTGTGATCAACCGGCTTGGGAATGGCCCCCGTCTGAGAAAACAGCCACACTGCGTTCTCGGTGATGAACAGATGGGCGGCGACTTCGGATACGGTCATGAGTTGATCGTTAGTCATTGGTCAGTCCTCCTCGACATTCACGGTGTCAGCGTTCCAAAGTGGGCGTAGACCGCGCATTGTGTTCGCCAAATGGCCCCGTATAGATCAGCCAGCGAAACCTTGTGTTCGTTTGCGTGACATCCAGAGCACCCGTGGTATCCCCAGAAATCATGAGGCTTTTGCGCTGTCCCGGTTCCGGTTTCACGGCGGGAATGACAGAGGGCCGTTGTTTCCCAATTCCAGTTGCACCACTCGGATTTCATCTGGCATTCTTTGCCCCTGGCGAACTTGCGCAAATCCTCGGAAACGAACATTTCGACCTTTAGGCCGAGAGGGCTTTTGTTCATGAGGTTCATGCTGCATCCTCCATGAACCCTGAGCGCTTTGCCTCTCTCCACTGGACGCCATGACGGGTGCCGTACTCGTAAATCACCTCGATCAGATCGCGCATTTGGGCGACGTTCAGGTGAGACGAGCGGAAGCCGACAGGGAATGGGCCTGAACCGTCCAGCCCTTCAGCAAACTGGCACTGGTGCCCGAGAGATTGCATGAATGCCGCTTTCCATGTGTCAGTCGTCCACTGACGACCTTCGGGCTTGGCCTCTGCCACGTCGTGCAGCATCGCCCACAGCTTTGCGTTCTGGGGAACTGTGCGCGTAGGTTTGGTGATCGATACAACGGCGTTGTCTGGTGCCTGTTGCAGCGCCGTTAGGGCGTATTCCCTCTGGCTTCTTCCAACGAGGTAGATCTTGGGCATCAGTTCACCCCCAGATACTTGAGGTCCCGAATGACTGTCCCTCGGTCTACTTTGAGACGGGCGGCGATCTGGATTTTGGGCATTCCTCGGTCGTAGAGGCTGAGAACCTGTTTGCGTCTTGCCGCTATTTTTCTGCACAACTTGGTGTTTGTGCTGTTGGCGAATGCCTTCCCTGCACCCCAAGACATTTGCATTGCCTCGTTGCACGCCATGGCGTCGTCCTTCATGTCGGAAAGGCGTTTCTCATCAAGGAAGAACACTAGAACGCCTCCTTTTCTTCCCAGACCCGAACGCCAGCAATGGTGCGTGTCTTGAAGTTCCGGCGCACGTATTCTTCAATGAACGCTGTCATTGCCTCGCGGTCGTTTTGGGCAATGTCGTGAAGCGCGGCGCGGTGGTCCTGAATCTCGTATTTCTGGACCTTTCGCATACCCTTGACGGTATCGTTTGAAGCGGCACTTGCCTCTTTGCGCAGGGCCAACGCCTCTTCCTTTGCCGCCGCAGCTTCGCGCTGTGCTTCAATGTCGCCACTTGCGGCCTCGGCTGCTTTGGCTTCGGCCTCACGTCGCGCTTTGTCGGCCTCTTCCCAGGCCTTGCGCTCTTCCTCGGCTTTCTTTGCTGCAAGCTTTTTCTTGAAGTCGCCAACCAGCGAAACCAGTCCGTCACGAATCCGGGTCAGATCATCGATAGTTGGCTTCCACTTGGCCTTTTCCGCTTTCCATGCGTCATGAAGGGGCGCGGCTGCTGATTTTTCACCAGCATTCACCGCTTTCAGCGCCGCTTTAACCTCCTTCGTAAGCGCATCTACCGCCTTCATCTGCTCTTCGGTCTCCACCTCTGTTCCATCCAGCCAGTTTTCGGCCTCAGAAATGGTGTCACCATACGGAGCAAGTGCTTCATCAATGGGGTTGGGCGGGTTGTTGTCGCCAATCTGAGAATGAGCGTTCATGCCGCCACTCCTTCATTCTGATAGGGGATTTCATCGCCGCCCATGTAGTGAGGGTCGGGTTCATCGGTTTCCGGGTCGGAGTGTTCGACGTACTTCCTGCTATCCGGATCGAAGTCGAAGCCAAGTTCTTTGGCGCGCGCCACAACCATTTTCTGAACGTCCCGCCCCGCTTTTTTGGACCGACCAAGCACGGCGTTTATCTCTTCTGCCGCCAGCATCGTTGGCAGCTTGGTCTTGAACCATTCCACCTCAGCTTTATGCGCAACCTGCGTCTCTGACAGCGCGTTGAGGCGGTCTTTGATCTGCTCAATGACATCGGCCATGCAGGTGGCGAACGCCTCGGTCGATGCCTCTGGAACCGGCATACCGCCGATATTTGCCGGGTCTTTCCCAAACGATGTGTCGGTTGGTGAAAAGATCAGGTGGCGCTCTTTGTTGTAGATCGAGATACGCGCAATCACGTCACTGTCAGTCAGAACAAGATCCTTCGATCCACCCTGAATTTTCAGTCGTTCTTTGATCGTGTCACCGTCCGGCTTTTCATCCATGTGGGACAGCAGGATCACATCCTTGCCGAAGCCGCGCAGCATCTTGAGGAAGGCGGAAAAGCGGACGCCCAATTGCCCCCAACCTTGCTGGTTCAGAGCACCGCCGTAGGAAAGCTTCGAGTTGGACCGGATAATATCGCTGGAAAGGCTATCCAGGGCCTTACCAACCGTATCAATGATGATCGTGTCGTAGTCGGCAATGTCACCAGCAGCAATTCCAGCTACGTCCCGCCAGTCTTCGACTTGAACAACGTCTTTACGATCAACAGCCCTGTGTGCGCCCTTGTCGAAGTCCAGCAACAGGGGGCGCTTTGCTGTGAAAGCGAGGCTGGTTTTACCAAGACCCGGCTGTGAATACACAGTGAAACACAGGTTCTTCACCTCGATAACCTCGTCTGATTTCGTGATGTTCAAAGTCATGTCTCGCCTCCTTTCAGGGCTGCATGTGTGTTTGGGTGATCCCGACAGGTGGAATGGGACAGGTAAGACACCCGTCGGGATCGATCCCGCCCGGGACAGGCTGGGATACGGAAAGGCAAAGGAAGATTGCTGTGAAGAAGCCGAATTCAGCGGTCATAGCGGCATCCCCGTCATCCATTCGAAGAAGGACCGATACAGGGTGTCAGCGACCAGCAACGTGAATACACACGTGACAGCAGCGACCAGCATCAGCCATCCGGGCGGCAAGGCTCTGTCCATGGACGAGAGCTTGTCACGGCGTATCTGAGGCGCGTTCATGCGCTCGAATGCCTGCGGAATGGTGTGGCGGCGGGGCGTCGGTGAAATCACGGCAGTGCCAGCCCCGCCTATTCCTTGGGGTTTTTCTCCGCGCCCCAAGGTGTTCGGTGGGAGGGCTTTCACCTCCTGCGGCCGGGGAGTGGCCTCTGACGCGAACTCGCTACCATAAACACTGGTACATGCGCCGAATTCTGACCGGGTTCCTTGAGTGGTACGGTGTGTTTTTGGCCGGTCAGGGTAAAGGGTTGGGGAAATGCGGGTCATGACTCGCCCCGTGCTTTCATCATTGCGTCGGCGTATTCGTAGGCTTGACGGGATGCGATGGCTTCTTTGCTGATCCCGGTCGCGTGCTCTCCGAACCACACCCGCAATTGCCAATCTGGCGCACTGCCTGTGCACAAAATCTCGTTTTGCAAAGCCCGCCCCGCGAAGTAATCTCGCAAGGTCATGCCTGGCCCGGCATCTTCACCAACGTCCATGTCGGGTGTGTAAATCGGAAATGCTGGGCCACCTGTCTCACTCATTGAACAATCTCCCCATGGCGAACACTCGGAACCGGACGCCCGGTCCAAAGCTTGCCGCAGCACTTAATGGTCACTGTTTTCTCGAATGGGTTCAGAGCAATGACGACGCCCTGAACGGAATGGTATGGGCTGATCTGGATGCAGCGGATCATAGCGCGGCCTCCGCTGGCATCGGCAGGCAGTTGTTAAGAATGTCCTCAAGGATCGCCTCAGCCTGACTTTCTGGCGTGGCGTCAATGTCGTTGCTGTTGACGATAGCCGTGGCAATAATGTCGATCAGGGCCTGTCGGCATACCTCCCCCGTGGTCCCTGCGGGCTCACCAGCCAGTAGAAGGACAGAATAGGCGCGGGCCTCTTTGACAAGGTGCTCACAGGTGTGACCCTTCTCAGCCCAATGTGCGGCGTAAGAACGGCTCGAAAGTTCTTGAGCGTGAAGGTGTGCGGTGTGGAGTTTCATGTTCATGACAATCACTCCGCAGCCGTTGCGTAGGGCGCGCGGTAGAGCGCAACCTCGGCATCAGTGAAGTGATTGCCTGAGCGGATCAGGTTTTTTGCTTCGGAGAACGTTGTTCCCAGAACAAAGCGGTCATGCGCAGGGTTCGGGTACATCGGCTTTAGGTTGGCTTTGAACAGTGCCTCACTGGCGTCACTTGCAGTGGTCAGCGCCACCCAAAAGGCTTCACCAGTCTCAACGTAGGACGAACGCTGGAAAACAACAAAGTGCGGACGGTCACTAACGCCGTTGCGATAAAGGATGTCGTCGATTGTCAGCATTGTCCGTCTCCTGCTTGTCACAGGAAGGAATGTACGCACAATGCGCACAACAATCAAGCGCAAAAAGCGCACGCGTGTAAGAAAAATGCGCACGACACAGAATCACGTGTGAATCCTGTGGGCATGTACGCAAAGAAAAACCCCGCCGGAGCGGGGTCGGGTTTAGGGGGTATCGATGGGTCTGGTATTAGGGCGTTGGTCCGTTTGGAAACAAGCGGGATACGATAAGCAACGCACCGCCCACCAATGCTACAATCGTTGCTATGCCTGGATATCCAGGCAGCCGCCTGATCTCGCCTTCTACGCGCGCCAATCTTTCGCGCACGTCTTTCATGTCCGTCTTTATCTCGGACATGTCTTCTTCGAGACGTTTTACACGTGGTTCCATGTCGTCAAATGTGCCACCACCATCTCCATTTTTCAAGCTGAGAGCATTTTTTTCCAATTGATCAAGGCGTTGACGCATCTCGCGGACTGATGGGTGCGGAACAACTTTTTCACCACTCATCAAGTTGTTTCCTTAATTGTCTAATAAATTCACGATACTGTTCATTGAACTCGTTGGCTGTATGTAAATACTCCGCCGATTCAGAGACGGATTGAATATCAATCATCTTCTGAAGCTTTGATGCCATATCGGCGAGCGCAAGGTTTGCATCAAATTGAGTGGTATGAAGCAATTTAACACGTCGCTCAATCTCTTCAATTTTTGCGTCCTGATCGCTCACACCTTCCTCCCGTACCACAGCACTTTCCCAACCGGTTCTATACTCTCGATTTCGCGGTCAAATGGCGGGAATGTCTGATTGTCAGAAATCACGCTGACGTGGCCTTTCTTGGATGAGCGCCCGATCCGCTTCACGTGCAGAACATCATCCATCAGCAGTACAAACAGGCCATCATAGCCCAAGTGCTTCTTGCTGGTGTCCAGCAGCACAATGTCATCATCCAGCAGTGTGGGTTCCATGCTGTCGCCCTTGACGCTGATAATTGCCAGGTTCTGCGGCGATCCGCTTGTCAGCTTCTTCAGGTAATCCGGTGGGAATGCGAGGCTGTGTGTCTGTGGTTCGTATTCGTTAACGGAACCGTAGCCTGCACTGGCGGAAACGTCGAATACTGGAACAAGCGCGCTTCCATTCGGTGGCTCTGCGCCGATATCCACGGGAACAGGTTGAGTGCCAGTGTTCTGGTGGTGGCTGCCAGCAATCTCTTGTGGATATGAAAGCCTCATAACTCGGCTACGATCAATTCCGCGTTTTTCTAGAACGCTCGCGATGCTCTCGGCTACGTCAACCGGCAGGTATTTTTCCTTAAATCGGGTTTCGTAGTGATTGTATCCGGATCCACTAACCTCCAAGGCTTCACCCATCGCCCTGATAGAGAGGCCCGCTTCTTTCCTTAGTGACCGCAAAGCGGCCCTCAATTCGTCTGAACTATCCATGTGCGAAGATTAAGCACAAAAGGCTGTGCGCAAGTGTGCGCATTATTCGCTTGCAATGCGCACATTTAGTACGCATATTGCGATCATGAGCTATGTTGATACGATCATTGAGACCTTTGGCGGCGTCCGTCCGATGGCTCGGGCAATAGATAAGCCTGTGTCTACGGTTCAGAGCTGGAAACTCAGAGGTTCGATCCCCGACCCCAGTAAAACCGAGATTCTTGCGTACGCAGAAAAGCAGAACATTCCGCTGCGCCCAGAAGATTTTTTCCCACGCAAACAGCAAACGGAGGCCAGCCGATGACCTCCGCTCACGCTCCTTCTGTTCATGTTTCTGGCTCACATCGGAAACATGGAGCCTTTGCTGTGAAAAGTTTTGCCAGAAATGAAATTGATCATGAAAAAAATTCACGCCGTTGGTTTGCTGCTCTGCTCTGGCGGGCCTTCCCGGCCCATTCTGAGGCGGCTGTAGCGGAAAAAGCCGCGCGCGTTCTCGATGTATCTCCGCGACAGGTCCGGAACTGGCTACGCGGTAATAACGACGCCTCCCTGAAATACGTCACCGCAGTTGCTTTGATTGCTGGCGTTGAGCTGGGCCTCGGTCAGATTGGGGGCCGGGATTGAGAGTTATCACCTACATTGCCGCCCGCTGGTATGAAGTCCGCTCTAGGCGGGCTTTTTCCAAGTATCTGCGCCTAAAGAAAAAAGCGGAAAAATTTTTCCAAAGCTTGGGGGTCTAGAAATGACCCGGTTAGTTCGCCTTACCTTCTGTAGCCTGAGGCGGTTTCTCCGCATGTTCAATTGCCACCTCAAGGGCGGCGATAAGTTCTCTGGCGGCGGTGGTGTTGCACCGCAGATGGGCAACCGGGATCTGGCTCAGTTCGGTCATAATTTCGCCTTCTCGAACCCGAACCAGAGCAGACAGCGTAACCTGAACAATGTTCGGAACACTGCCGGTGTCGGTGATGATGTCGAAGTAAACAAACGGCGCGTCACTCAAGGCTCAATCTCCAATTGGCAAAAGTCTGAAAACGTAATGAGGTCTCAGCCTTCTCTTAAAAAGAGGGGGAGTCAATGACCACAATCCGTCTCCCATGGCCCGAACCCGCCCTATGGCAAAACCGTCGCGTTCACTGGTCTAAGCGAAGCAAGGCCATTGCCAGCGCGCGTAAAGCTGCATGGGCCTTGGCTCTTGAGCAAAAGGTTCCCTGTATTCCGAACGCAATCCTGCAATTCGAGTTCTACCCGCCCACCAAAGGCAAGCGTGACATTCAGAACATGCCTGCCACCCAAAAGGCGGCGATTGACGGGATAGCAGACGCCATGGGCTGCGATGATAGCGGATTCCGCGTCAGGTGGCCCGAGACCTTCGCAGGCGTTGTTCATGGCGGCTGTGTCGTTGTCAGGATCATCCCACCAGTGGTGGCGGTAGAGCACAGGGGCACCATTAACGACAGGGACAACTGGCAGCGCGTGGGCGACGTAGCCGCGCGGATGATCAGGGGGCAGGGCAAATGAAGGACTTTGCCGAGGTCATAGCCTCTTGGCCCGCAGAACGTGCCAAGATGGATCGACGCGACAGGGCGCTTATGACAATTCGCGCATGCATGGCGTTAAGCGATAGCGACAAGTGGATACAGTCTCAGAACGTGCTGGCCCGCCTTCTCAGTGAAGAAGACCTTGCAGCCATTGCATATACCTGCCTGCGCTCACTGCCTGCTGAAATCGCATACGACGTGACAGAGAAGGCCAACGGGCAGCACGGCGACTGGTTGCCACCATTGGACCCACAGGACGCCTCAGAGGCGCTCAGCATAGCGCGTTTCTGGGCTGCCGGCGCTTCGGATCTCGAACTCAAGGCCGCTGCTATGGTGGCGACTGAGAAAATGGCCCCGCGTTCGCGCAAAGGCTTCATTGGCTGGCTCAAGAAGAAGGGCCTGCTATGACGGCGAAAGCTCAGATTCTTGATATGGCCGAAAGGCTTGCACAAACCAACAGCAAGGAAACTGAGTGCGGATTGGTAAAGGGCCTGATTGTCAGGCTGTGGAAGGTTCTTCCCGTCAGTGAGCGCGAAGCTTTCATAGGGCGCATTGGCGCTGGATATCCCTACGACTTCATAGAGTGGGAAAAGCGGTTTCCAGACATTCACGACCCCGAACTTGAGAACGTGGCCCGTCATTGGGGGTACGTCCTGCCCACGCTTTACGGCGACGACAGGCAGTTTGGGCGGTCGTTCGAAAAGCTAATACGGATCCGCAAATCCCCTTCTGAGAAACAGGCAGCATGGGCCAAGCGGCTGTTTTCCGATTGGAAGCAGTTCAGGGTCACAGAAGCAGAAACCCCCGAGGACATTGAGGTGATGGAGGAGTCTTCGTCAGAGGCTTGATCTGACGCCTTCTCGTGGACGGTGACGACTTCGGTTGCGCGAGATAGGAAATCAACTGGCTACAACGGAAAGCAGCGATAGCCAGCGCCTTGCCCGAAATCTCTAAGGCGAAGCTGATGCGGGCCAGATACCCGCAAGATAGTGAGAGACCCCGTGGCTGTTCTGGCAGATCTCGGGGGCCCGAAAGGCGGCGGACGGCTCCGAAGGCAAGACGCAAGATCTGTGTGGGTTTAGGGGGGTATCGGGAAAACGCTTCTGAGCGTGGACCTGAAGTCGCCCTATGCCCATCCGACAACGAACTCACCAAAGGCAAGAGCGTAACAATCTAACTACGGTAATTACTTAGAGAGGGTAGAGCGACATGATATCTTCAAAGCCAGTCAAGAGATTCAACCAGTCCTATACAGGTAAGGTGGTGGATCGAGCACGATTATCCCGAAAAGAGATAGGCATTTTCGAGAAGCATGGTTGGCGTTGCCACTACTGTGGGCACAAACGTTCCTTGTGTCTTGATCATGTCGTTCCACGAGCAATTGGCGGATCAGATCATCCTTCCAATCTCGTTCCGGCATGCAGGTCCTGCAATTCGTCGAAAGGGAAGAAAAGTTACGAGGACTTTACCGAGTGGATAGCCCACGAGAAAATCGCTTCTGAGTTGTTTTGGACAAGGTTGGACTGCCTATGACCAGAAAACTTTCTAAGCAAAATCCCAACACCAACCAAACAGACTGACGCAGGAGAAAAGGGCATGATCGGAGAACAAAAGCTTTGGCAGGCAGTCGTCAGCAGGGCTGTTCTTGACGCGGGCTGGACGGGAAAAGAACGCGCCTATGACGGTCAGCTCAGGGCCGAAGCTACGGAAAAGGGGAGAGCTGACGCTTGGCTTTCGTCTGGCAATCGAGACTTCCGTGCGGTTTGTGACTTGGCAGGGATAGATCCGGACTTTCTCAGGGATTCCTATCGGTCAGGTCGTTTGGATTTGGAGATTTTCAGCGCAGCCGAAAAGAAGCGTCGAAGCATAGAAAAACGTCGTGAGGCAGAGCGGGCAGGGGGTGAGTGAAATGAAAAGCTACTCCAAAGCGGCAAAGCGAGCCAATAAGAAGGCAGTCAAAGATCTCTACAAATCTTGGGAAGCTGAATCCGCGCCAGTCACGCCAAAAGTTGAGGAAGATCCTTTGAAGGCACCAATGCAGGCTCGGGCCAACCACCTAGGTCAGAAGCCGACAAAGGACGTACTTGCGCCCAGCTTGGAAACTCAGGCTGGTATGGTTCTGCACATAGGCGTCAGCGACAAGGACGAGCGCCGCGCCCTGTTCGATACCTTCATGGAATATGACAAGGCGGTAAACCTGTACAGCGCCCGCAATCTTGGCAGGCAACGCTTTCCGGCAGTGTCGAAGATGGAATTTATGCCCGAGCGCTTCGAGACACGCTTGGACGACAGCCCCACAGACGACCGGACAGACGAGGAGAAGGCCGACAGCGCCCGAAAGGCTATGCGGCTGTGGGATGGACGCCTGAACCAATTGCACCCGCACAGGGCTCGGATAATCCGTTCAGTGTCGTACCAGCAAGAGACACTGGTGAAATGCGGGGAGATAACCGGGGCAGGGCGGTCGTTCATTGCGGCACTGCGAGCGCTGCACGAGTTGACAAAGCGCTGATATGTCCGTAGGATTCTGGTAGCGCCACGGTTACGAACTTGTGGCGTTTTTTGATTCCGCCCTTTGGTGGTGACATTAGGTCGGGAAGCTCGGCCAAACCTTGCAAGTTGGTGTCACCTCCTGAGCGCGGCGGCGTGGAAGGACACGCGAAAAATCGGGATAGCCTCTCAGGGACGAAACCCGCCCGGCCAATCCAAGGGGGAGCCGGTATCAAGCCCGGCCCGCGTTCAATTCATTGTTGGTGTGTGTTAGTGGGCAGTGTTCATTGCTCTGTGGGTGGCCCTGTCTTCAATGACAAGCAAGGCTCGCAAGATTGGGTAGATGCTTCGAGTTTGACCCTAGAAGGCTTGGCGCGCCGCCTGCGGAGTTATGAGCATTCAAACAAAGCCGGAGTTGATCACCGGCATACCCGCCCCGCCTCTCAACGATGCGCCTCTGGGCGGGTTTCTTGTACGCTGCGCCAGCCCAGCGGAAACAGGCTGGCAACCATATCCAATTCAAAGCCAATACTCACCGGGTCCCCCTCGGCTTATCAGCACTTGGCTTTGACCAGAGACGGGTACGCCAGTGGCAGCAGGGTACCCGTCTCGCAATATCAGGAGTTGCGTGAATTGACAGTCATCGCTGTGAAGGACGGTGTTCTCGCCGCTGACACCGGGGTATTCTCCAATGGAGTAATCTGCGGGCACACTCGGAAGTGGGCGGCAGTACCCGACCACAAGGGCGGTGGCTTCGTTGGTGGTTCTGGTTCTCTTGGCAGGGCTCAGCAGGCCATAGCCGCTGTATCGTGTTCGGAGACCATAGAACCAGTTGCAGATAGCCTCATTCACCTGATGGCAGACGGAACCGTGCGGGAAAAATGGGGCGAAGAGGATTGGATCGAATACGACGCCCCTTTCTATGCAATCGGCTCCGGGGCTGACGTAGCACTTGGGGCAATGGCAGCGGGCGCAACGGCAAAAGAGGCGGTGAAAATCGCCATTCGACTTTGTGAGAACTGCGCTGGCAAGGCGGAAGTCGCAAGGTAACTCCATAAATCAGAGGTTAGCCGTGAAAAACCTGTTCGTCTTAATGGGCCAGACCAACTACGAAGGCGATACCCTTCTCGGCGTCTACGAATCCGAAGCAGAGGCATCCATAGCGGCAGTCGTTTACGATGATGTTGCAGGCAAAATCTGCCAATTCGATGATTACAAGATCCACCAGTTGGAGATTGGCGTCCCTGCCAGATGGGTCGATCTTGATGAAGCAATAAAAGTTGACTGGGGCGAATAACCCCGCAAACCAGAGGTTAGAGCAATGGCAAAAGTCCGTATCACATTTGGCAGCGCTATGGGCGGTGGTGCTCCTGTTCATGGTTGCCTTCCCCGTGCGTCGGAAGCCATCACGTCGAGCGCGTCAAATCAGGTGACCACAGAAGCCGCCGGGGTTGGCGAGATTATCACGATCACAGCCCTGAGCGATGTTGATGTTGCCATCGGTCTTTCACCAGACGCAACAAGTGGCCTTGTCGACACAATACCAGCAGGTGGCGTCAAGAGTTACGGCCCGGCCTCTGCTGGCTTCAAAGTTGCTGTTGTAGACGCATAACCCAGAACAGAAAGAGAGGTTGCCCCATGAGCGGCGATAACTCTAAACGAGGCAAGGGCAGGCCCCCCGGTTTTAAAATGACCGAGGAACACCGTAATAAAATCAGAAACAGTCATATTCTCAACCATTTAATAGAATGCGCTGAGGGTGAAAGGGAGATGACTAGCACTCAGGCGCAGGTTGGTCTTGGACTGCTTAAAAAGGTTATGCCAGACATGACGGCGGCGGAGATTAGCGGCCCAGATGGCAGCCCAATCCAAACCGAAGAAGTAGGGCAGGGGGCGGCAAAGCTGACCGCTTTCCTGGATAGCATTGCAGAGCGTAGCGGAACGACTAGCGAGTCTGACGCCTGATGAGAGGGCGCAGGCACTCGCGCTGGTGTCTGATCAAGAGAAAGAGGCCCTTCTTTACGATTGGCGAGGCTTCTTGGCGCGACCGGATCAGGTCATGCCGGATGGCGATTGGGAAATCTGGCTTGCACTTGCTGGTCGAGGTTGGGGGAAAACGCGCACGGGAGCTGAGGCGGTAAGGGAAGAGGTAGAAAACAACCGCTCAGAGCGTATTGGGCTGATTGCTGAAACAGCGGCAGACGCCCGCGACGTGATGGTTGCTGAGCTACTGCGGATATTTCCGAAGGCCAAGCGCCCGGTTTACACGAAGTCGAACCGCTGTGTTGAGTTCAATAACGGGGCAAAGGCATTCACATACAACGCGGTTGAGCCTGATCAGCTTCGCGGCCCGCAACATGACTTTCTTTGGCATGACGAGTTAGCCAAGTGGCGATATGCGCGCGAGACGTGGGACCAAGCGCAGTTCGGCCTTCGTCTGGGGCGGCACCCTCGACAGATCGTCACCACCACGCCCCGTGCCATTGAGTTGGTCAAATCCATAATGGCAGGAAAAGAAGGAAAGGTGCATATCACGCGCGGCGTGACTATGGACAACAAGGCAAACCTTGCATCAAGTTTCATGACCCGTATCCAAAAGAGGTATGCGGGAACGCGCTTAGGGCGTCAGGAACTAAACGCTGAGTTGCTTTCCGACCTTCCGGGGGCTCTTTGGACGCAGGCCGCAATAGACGCATACAGGGTTGCCTCTGCGCCCGAGTTAGGCCGCACGGTGGTTGCGCTGGATGTGGCCGTTACGAATACCGACGACTCAGACGAGCACGGTTTGATTGTAGCCGGGATGGATTCCGACAGGGCTAACCAAGTGGCCTACGTCTTAGAGGATGCTTCACTAAGCGGCAGCCCTGCTGAATGGGCTAGAGCGGCGGTAACGAAATATCACGAATATCAGGCCGATTGCCTCGTGGTCGAGGTGAACAACGGCGGCGACATGATTGCACACACAGTCAGAGCGGTTGCCCCAAACGTAAACATCAAAGAGGTGCGAGCCTCAAAGGGCAAACACGTCAGAGCGGAACCAGTAGCTGCTTTGTATGAGCAAGGACGAGTTCGCCATGTTGGGCAGTTTCCAGAGCTCGAAAACCAAATGACACAGTTCACCAACGAAGGGTTTCAAGGTGACGGCAGCCCTGATCGCGCCGACGCGCTGGTCTGGGCCTGCACTGAGCTATTCCCGGACATGGTTGATACTGTCCCGGACGTATCTCGCTATTACTCCACCGGCGGAGCAGGATTTTTGGCATCATGAATAATGACGACATTCTAAAGCTTGCCCGGTCGCGGATGAGTGAGGCGGTAGACGCTGATCTTGAAAACCGCCAAGAGGATATGGATGACCTTGAGAAACTGGTCGGTAACCAGTGGCCTCAGGACATTCGAGAGTCGCGAGAAACAGACCTGAAACCTTGCCTGACAATGAACCGATTGCCGCAGTTTGTGCGACAGGTGACGGGCGACATTCGCCGCATGAACCCGGCAATCAACGTGATCCCAGCGGATGGTAATGCTTCGCCAGAAACTGCCGAGATTATCGAAGGGCTGATAAGACAGATTGAGTACGCCAGCGATGCAAGTTCGGTTTATGAGCAAACGGCGGAAAGCGCTGCGGCAAGTTCAATTGGCTGGTTTCGAGTTCTGAACGATTGGGTTGACGATGTTTCCTTTGAGCAGGAAATCAAGGTCAAGCGCATTCGGAACGCCTTTTCTGTCTACTGTGACCCGGCGGCTGAAATGCCGACGCGCGAGGATGCGGGTTACATATTCATCACCGAAACGATGAAAAAAGAGGATTTCGAAGCAGCGTTTCCCGGTAAAAAACACGCCGATGTTGAGCATGACGGAACAACTGACGGTTTGGAAAACTGGCAGGAGAACAGCAAGGTCATCGTTGCCGAATACTATTGGAAAGAGCCGGTCACGAAGAAGCTGGCCCTTCTCAGGAACGGGGAAATCACTGACAATCCCGTTCACGGCATGAATATTGCGCGCGAACGCACCGTCAAGACGCACAAGGTCATGTGGGCCAAGATCAGCGGTAATGACGTGCTTGAGGGGCCGAACGAACAGCCTACAATGCACATTCCGGTTATCGCGGTGACTGGTGAGGAATGGCAGGTGGGTGATCGCGTTTATCGCTCTAGCGTCATCCGTTATGCCAAGGACGCGCAGCAGATGTATAACTATTGGCGCTCTGCACAAACCGAGTTCGTCGCATTGCAGCCCAAAGCGCCTTACATGGTCTCGACCAAGCAAATTGAGGGCCTTGAGACCATTTGGAACGAGGCCAACCAGAAAAACCGCCCATATCTGGTTTATAACCCTGACGACAAAGCGCCGGGCGCACCGCAGCGCGCCGCGCCGCCTGTTTCCTCTCAGGCCATGTTCGACCAGGCGATGAATGCCGCCGAGGACATGAAGGCGACAACCGGCATTTATGATAGCGCGCTAGGTAACCAGTCGAACGAGAAATCGGGCGTTGCAATCCGCCAACGTCAAATGGAAAGCGACGTATCCACATCGATCTATTCCGACAACATGGCAAAAGCGATTGCGCATTGTGGACGCGTTATCGTTGATATGATCCCGAAAGTTTACGACACGGCGCGACAAGTTCGAGTTCTCGGTAAAGACGAGCAGGAAAAGATGGTGCCTGTAAATGGGCAGCAGTTGGCTTCACATAATGGTCAGATGATTAAGATCCCGATCAATGACCTGACAATCGGCAAGTATGATGTTCGTGTCTCTGTTGGTCCGAACTACTCGACGCGCCGTCAGGAAACCGCAGAAGGAATGCTGGAATTCATTCGAGTGTTGCCGCAGGCAGGCGCAATGACAGCGGACTTGATCGCAAAGGCCCAAGATTGGCCGGATGCTGACCAGTTTGCAGAGCGCTTGAAAAAGGGTCTGCCGCCTCAGTTCCGCGATCCGGAGGACATGACGCCTGAAGAACAAAAACAGGCAGCTATAGCCCAGAGGGAACAACAGCGCGCAGCCCAGATTCAAGAGGCAGCCCAGCAAATCGAGTTCCGCAAGGCAGACGCAGAGGCCACAGAGGCCGAAGCAGACGCCCAAAAAGCGCAGTTCGAAGTCATGAATGAACAACTGGAATTGGCTGTTAAAAACGGCCAACTGAACGCGGCAATCGGCCAAATCGTACAGGCCGAGGTTGCCCGTGCCCTGCAAGGGCTAATGCAACGGGGTTAAACCCCACTTTTCAAGGAAAATTGAAAATGACCGACGAGGTGAAGGCAGCCGAACAGGCAGCCCCGGAAGTCGTGCAAACTGAGGCCGAGCAGGTCGCAACGCCGGAAGCGGCGGAAAGCACAGAAGGGCAGGTGGAAACCCAGCCCGCCGAGGACAATGGCGAAAAGCCAGAGGCCGAGGATAAGGTAAGCGCATCCAAGGCGAGACGAGACCGCCGTAAGGCGGAATTGAACCGCGTCAAAGAGGAGTCGGCGCAATTCGAGGCAGAGAATGCCCGTTTGCGCGCTCAAATCGACCGCCTCAAGGGTGCCGACAAGACACCACCCCCAAAGATCGAGGACTACGACGACCACGACGAATACGTCGCTGCTCTGTCTGCCCACAAGGCCGCAGAGTTGATGGACCAGCGTCAGGTTGCCGCTTTGGAGAGTGAGGCCGAACAACACACACAACGCCAGCAGGCTTTGCATCAGAGACAAATGGCCGAAGCCCAAGAGAATTGGGCTGCCCAAGTCGAAGAAGCAAAAGGCCGGTACGCTGATTTTGACGCTGTTGTCACGGCCCCCGACGTTCCGATCACGCAAGATATGGCCAACCTTCTGAAGCTGTCCGAAGTGGGCGCGGATGTGGCCTATCACTTGGGGATGAACAAGCAGCAGGCTTTGCAAATCGCACAAATGCCTCCTGCCGAGCGAGTGGGTGCAATGCGGATGCTTGAGCAATTCGTTGCCGTGCAGACGCCGAAGCCCAGAACCCAAACCCAGGCCCCAGACCCGGTGACTCCTGTTTCGCCAAAGGCGACAGGTCACAAAGACCCGTCAGAAATGACGGCGGGCGAGTATCGCGCATGGCGTGAAGCTGGCGGCTCATTCTAAGGAAAGCTTGAAAGATGGCTAATACCTTCCTCACGCCTTCTGTGTTCGCACAAGAGGGCCTCATGTTGCTTGAGAACGAGCTTGTTCTCGGCAACAAAGTCCACACAGACTATTCAAAAGAATACGCGATGGTCGGTGACATAATCAGTATCCGTCGCCCGACCGCGTATCAGGGTCAGGATGATAATCTCGACGTGTCGTCCTACAGTGAAGACATCGTGCAGGGCAAGACAACCCTGGTGATGGACAAGACTGTATCGATCAAGGTTGATATTGGCGCGCTGGATGCCACCCTGTCGTTTGATCGCGTTCAAGAGGACGTTATCAAGCCGGTTGTCATCAAGATGCGAGACCGGATCGAAACCGAGTTGGCGGGGCTGTACAATCAGCTTTACTATTTCTCGGGCACTGCCGGGACTGTCCCTTCGACGTTCAAGGAACTGGCAAAGGCCGGTGCGATCATGACAGACGCGGCCATTCCTCAGTCGGATCGTTTTGCCGTTCACGGCACTGACGCATCTGTTGAACTGGCGGATGGGCTCAAGGGTGTATATGTCCAAGGCAAGGCTAAGACCGCCTTCGAAGAAGCTGAAATTGGCCGCTATGCCGGTTTCAACAACTACGAAAGCGTTCACGCGCCAACCCACACTTCGGGTGTTGCAACTGGAACGCCGCTGGTTAACGGCGGTTCGCAAGTCGTAACCTACGCAACAGCCAAGGACACTTGGACCCAGACCCTGAATACAGACGGTTGGACTAACTCCACCACTGGAATTCTGAAAGCTGGTGACGTGTTCACCATCGCTGGTGTCAATGCAGTGAACCCAATCTCGAAAGAGGACACGGGGCGCTTGCAGACATTTGTTGTGATGGCGGATGCGGACTCCGGTGCGTCTACCGGCCCAGCGGCACTGACTGTTTCACCCCCGATGATCACTTCAGGTGCTTACCAGACCGTGACAGCGGCTCCGGCGGACAACGCTGCAATCACCGTCAAAACGGGTGCCAGTGGTGCGACCAACAAGCAGTCTCTGCTTTTGCACCCCAAGGCGTTCGCTCTGGTCACTCGTCCTCTGAAAATCGCAAGCGGTGCCGGCGTCAAGACTTCTACCAAAAGCGGCAACAAGGTAACGATTTCCTGCACCGAATGGGTCGATGGCAACACGCTTCAGCACAACATGCGCTTTGACATGCTGTTTGGCGTGAAGTGCCTGGATCAGCGCTTGGGTATGCGCCTGACCAACTAACCAAGAGCGGGGGCTGTGATGGCCCCCGCCTTCCTTTTCGGAGGGGTGATCCATGGCGACAATGAGAGACATAATCAAGCGAGCATACCGGAAACTCGGGATTGTGGCATTCGATACGGATATGACGGCAGATCAGGCTTCCGAGGGATTGGAGACCCTGAACTCGCTTCTCCATGAATGGAAGTTACGTAGCGTTGACATCAGTCATTCCGATCTCGGGCTTGGTGGCACCTTTCCGCTTGGGGATGAGTTCAAGGAAGGTGTAGTTCACATTCTGGCGGGGCGGCTTTCACCAAATTACGAAGTCCCGGCGTCTTTTGACCCTGATGATTTCTTCCGCGCAATTCGAATTGCATACCTGACAATCAGTGAGGTTTCTCTTGACCGCGCCTTGTATGAAGTGCCGTCCAAGAAGGCCCGCGACGGAACCTTGAGCTATCAGGGCCGGTAAGACATGCCCACAGTTGAGTTTGTAGGACAATCCGCCCAGACAGCTACGTCTCCGGGGGCCGGAACATCACGCCTGCTGAACCTATACCGCGAACCCGTCGTGAACGGGGATAGCACACGCTATCTGCTGCGGCCTGTGCCTGTGCAGTCCTTTGGGGGCGCTTGGCCTTCTGGTTTTAACCGCGCAATCCAATGGATTGACGGGCAAACCTATGTGGTTGTCGAAGGCAACTTAGCGACGGTTTCGCAGGGCGGTTACATCGTCCCGGTTGGGGCGGTTGCTGATGACGTGAACACGACGATTGCCGGGAACCTTGGATATGTAACCGTTGTTGCAGGTGGGAATTACTACACCTGGAACGGCACAACGATGACAGAGCCGGTAGACGGGGCGTTTGAGAATTACGGTTCAGTCGAAACGCTGGGGCAGCGCATGTTGCTCACTGAGTTGAACGGGAGGCGCTTTCAATGGTCGGATGTGGCAGACCCTGACACACTTGGGGGCCTGAACTTCGCCACAACGGAAGCGGGCGAGGACAATAATATCCGGGGTGTTGCTTTGAACCGCAACTACTGGATTTTCAAAGAACGCAGCATTGAGACTTGGTATCAAACCGGATCCGCTGATCAGGCCGAGGCATTTGCCCCCGTTTCTGGTGGGGTTGTCACAACCGGGCTCAAGAAGTTCAATCTCCTGACCAAGTTCCGGGGTGGCCTGTTCTTTGTCGGGAATGACGACATTGCCTATGTAACAACAGGGGCAGGGTTGCAGCCTGTATCCACGCCTGCGGTGGCGCGGGATATTGCAGAGGCTGACCCAACACACTGCTTTTATTACGAGCATGAAGGGCACAAGTTCTGCGTCCTTCGGTTCTCGGATCGGCCCGCTTGGGTCTATGACTTTGCGACAAGGGAATGGCACGAACGTTCTGAGGGCGCGAACCATGGCCCTTGGGATGCGATAGGGTCGGCGCAGGATACGCAGGGCAGATGGACTATTGCCCGCCAGACCCCCGAACTCGCTAGGCTCTCAAGCAAGGCGTCTGGTTTGCTTTGGGAAGGCGGCGCTCCGCTTTACCGCAGGGCAATTTCTCGGACACTACGCGCTGACAGCAAGCGGTTCCGGGTGCCAGAGGTGGAGTTTTATGCGGATTTTGGCGACGTGCCTATCCGAGACGGTAACGAAACAGCCCTCATGGCCCGGTTCTCCGGTGATCGGGGTAACACATGGCAATCCCCGCGCACCTATTCGATGGGAAGCCAGGGCGACTATGACCAAAGAGTGGTTATGCGGTCTCTGGGCCAGTTTCGACAGATAACAGCACAGATTGACCTGACCCATTGGGATGAAGTCCCGATTTGGTCTGACGTGAGAGTGAGGCTTGCATGAGCGCGCCTGAGTTAAACAGCACCACTCCTATAACTCAAAATGGCGACCTGCCGCATATGGAGCTTCTGATCTACATCGGAATGCTGGTCAAATACATCAATGCGCTTGAGGCGCGGATCGAAGCCCTTGAGCCGTAAAGCCACACAGGCGGACTTGCCTGCCCTGTTGGAAATGGCAAAGGCGTTTCATGAACACAATCAACCGGCATGGCCCTACAGTGAAACGGGGATGCGTCGGTTCTTCGAAGCCCTGATCCAATCACCGGATTGTCTGGTTTTGATAAGCAACGGGTTCTTGGCTGCGGTGAAGCAGCCGAACCCACTTAACCCTGATTGGCTGATAGCGAGCGAAATTCTCTGGTGGGGTGATGCTGACCTGTTTCGGCAGTTCAGAAAATGGGCGCAAGACGCTGACGAAATCCGCTTTTCTTGCCCGACAACAGCACCAGCAAACAAACTTTTCCGGCGCATGAGCGACCCGGTTGAAATAGTATACTCGGAGGTCCGAACATGTGCATAGGTGCAGCAATTGGAGGCGTTGCCAGTATCATTGGCGGCGCTGAAAGCAGCAGTGCAGCAAGCAAGGCGGCAGACGCACAGGTTCAGGCGGCACAGGCCCAGACCGAACTTGAGCGGGACATTTACAACGACACCGTAGGTCGGTTTGAGCCCTACTATGAAGGCGGCTTAGACTACAACAACGTCCTGCGCTATGAGCTGCTTGGCGGTGAGGCCCCGATGATTGGCGCAACCACGCCGCAGATCGTCGAGGAAAAGAAAAGGCTGTTTGGGCGCCAACTGTCGGCAAACGCCTTAATGAACCTCAAGCGCGAAGGGCCGCTTAAAAACGGGTCTCTTAGCGAGTTCTTCCCCGGCAGCCGGATGCAATACCGGGTTGGCGATCAGGTTTTTGACACGCGGGAAGAGGCTGAGCGCTATGCGCAGGCCAACGCAACCGGCGGTCATCGGTATGGTGGCTTTGAAGCCTCACCGGGCTATCAGTTCGCGTTTCAGCAGGGCATGGACGCCATTGATGGCAGCGCAGCCGCGCGGGGCAACGTGTTCTCAGGGGCCACACTGAAAGCTCAGCAGGAATTTGGCACCGGACTCGCTCAGCAAGAATATGGCAACTACCTCAACCGCCTGACGGGACAAGCGGCACAAGGTCAGGCAGCGGCGGGCAACATTGCAACGGCTGGCAGCAACTACGCATCCGGCGCGGGCAATGCTCTGGCAAACATGGGTAACGCACAGGCGGCGGGATACATCGGTCAAGCGAATGCTCTGAATGGGGCTATCAACAACGGCTTGACGGCGTGGGGCTACATGAACTCGCCCACTGCGAACGCCAGTTTGGTTCCGGGGATTCAATCCACGGTAAATAACATGTCCTCGGTGCTGTTCTAATGAACGCGCTTCGGGAAGGCATCATTTCATCGGCGCGCGCCCTTGGGATCGATCCCTTAGACTTGGCTACGGCTATCTCTTACGAGACCGGCGGCACCTTTAGCCCGACACAGGCAGGACCGACGACACAGTGGGGTCAACATCGCGGCTTAATCCAGTTCGGAGAACCGCAGGCCCGTCAATATGGCGTGGACTGGTCTAATCCTCTTGGGTCGCAACTCGGCCCAGAGGGTGCAGTCGTTGACTACCTGCGCGATACGGGTGTGCGCCCCGGTATGGGGTTGCTGGACATTTACTCGGCAATCAACGCGGGTGGTGTTGGCCGCTACAACGCATCTGACGCAAACAACGGCGGCGCTCCTGGCACGGTTCGAGACAAAGTTGAGCGGCAAATGGAAGGGCACCGCAGGAACGCGCTTGCGCTTCTAGGCGAATACAGCCCGTCTCAGCCCCAAAACGCCCTTGCGGGGGACAACACCCCACAACAGCCCCAAATCAACGCCCTGCGCGCGGAATATACGCCTATGGACCCGTCTGCCTTCATGGTTGCGCGTGGACCAGGCCAAAAACTCGCATTTAGTTGAGGACCGACATGTCACGAATGAATTCAGCGCTTATTCTGGGGGCTCAACAGCCTAACTTTGGCAACGCCTTAGCGCAGGGTCAGGCGCTTCGGATGCGTGCGGACCAAATGGCGGACCAGAACGCTTTGCGGGGTCTGTTCCAGACGCAGGGTGCGGACATTATGGCGGGTGACAGTAACGCGCTTAATGCACTGGCCCAAATTGACCCACAACAGGCGCTTACGATCCGTGGGCAGCATCAGGTGCAGGCTCAGCGCGATCAGACCATGCAAATGCGTGTCGCTGAATACGCGCGTGGCTTGTCGAAAGAACAGGCCGCAGTCGAGGCCGCAAAGCTAGAGCAGGGCATCACGCGGGCAATCGCACTGTACCAGACAGGTGACTTGAACGGCGTCAATCAGCTTCTGCAAAGCGTGGGTGAACAGCCCTTGCAGAGCCTTGAGCAATTCCCGGCCGTGGCCGCGCGTTACGGCGATGCGCTTAGCACGTTGAAATCTGTCACTGAGTTTAGCGCTGAACCTGAGCCCGCCGATGAGTATGGGCGCTATGTGGCAGAGGAAACGGCGGCAGGTCGTAAGCCTCTGAGCCGGATCGAGTACAAGCGCGCGGGTCAGAAAACGCAACAGTTGACAGTTGGCAAGGACGGCAGCGTTTCCCTTGTTGAGGGTTTTGGGGAGAAGAAACCACCAAAGACCACCGAGGGCGAAAAGTCGTCTGCGGGCTACCTGAGTCGGATGAAGGCAGCAGAAGAGATTCTTGACGAATTGTCTGTGGACGAACCGGCTGTGCGTTCACTCACAAGCTTGCTTGTCGGTGGAACCAACTTTGAAGGTTTGGTCCTTGGCGACAGACAGGAAAAGATATTGCAGGCTCAACGTGATTGGGTCCGTGCAAAGCTTCGCAAGGAATCGGGCGCGGTTATTGGGCCAGAAGAAATGGCCGAAGAGGTGCGAACCTACTTCCCGCTTCCAGGTGAAGGGCCGGAAGTTGTTGAGCAGAAACGCCGCGCTCGTAAAGAGGCGGAGCGGCAATTCGAGATTATGTCTGGTGCGGCAGGGCCGCAGGCCGAACGTCCTACCGAGGCGGGCGGTTCAAGTTCTGATGTGTTTCAGTTCCAGAATGATCAACAGCGCCTGTTGTTCGAAAAGTACGCCGTTCCCAGCGGGCAATAAGGAAAACCATATAGCCAACAAAGGCTATGGGCCAAATGCTTGGCACCCACCAATCGGCACCGAGCGTGTAAATCGCCACCCCGCACCAAGCCGTCAAAACACCTAAAGCAATGCAAATCGCCGTTTTATGCGGCGTCCACCTAATTTTCATACCCTAACTATGGGGACACCATGGCCACTTTTCAAGAACTGATGAGCGCAGCGGAAAACGCGGAAAGCTCCGGGGATACTGATGCAGCCCGCCAGTTGGTGCAAATGGCGCAATCCCTGATGGGAGGGGGAAAAGCAAATTCCCCGGTTGACAGCACGTCAGACGTAACAATCCCGCAGGCAGAGGAATATGACCCGAGCCGGAAAGGGGTAACTTCGCAGGTTGACCGCTTTGGGGACACAATCCGCGCCGCCACAGAAGGCCCAGTGGCTGCAACCAAGTATTACGCCGGGGAAGTTGTTAATCCAGAGAATAGCATAGGTGAGCGCGCGCTTGCGGCGGGGCAGACTGCCTTGTCTGCGGCTGGTGCAACTTATGCCTTTGGGGCGGGTCTCGTGGGTGAGACGCTTGGCGGTTCTCCAACGAATGAAAAGAAGCTGGCCCGTGATCTGATGATGATGGGCGAAGTAGCGGCCCCTGAGTTGGCGGGTGTTTCGGCTGGGTCTCGGGCTGCGGGTCGTGTTGCAGGTGCAGTACAAGACCTCAATAAGACACCAACACCACGACAGGAAATTGCGCGGGCTGCGGATGATCTGGGCATTACACCGAGCCTCGGCGCAACTGGTAAAACGCATGGGCAGGTTGCGGCGGCGCTGGAAAAGGTGCCGGGTGTTGGCAAGGTGCTGGAACGTGACGCTTCCCGGTTCGTTGATGACGTGGAAACAGCATTCAATTCGGTTCGCCGTGGCGTAGGTGAAGCAAGAGACGCAGCGGGGGCTGGTGAAGCCCTTCAAGGTGGCATTGGCAAATTCGTCAAGCGCTTTGAGGACACATCCTCTCGCCTTTATGACCGAGTGGACGAGTTTATCCCCGCGGATATGAAGGTCGAGGCCCCGAATACCGTAAATCTCGTGCAAGAGCTAACGTCTGAGTTTGCGGACAAACCGGCCTTGATGCAACAGCTTGGGCTGAACAAGTTCGCCAAACTGGCGGGTGACATTGAGGGCGGCTTGTCTTGGAAGGCTATTAAGGATCTGCGTTCAAGCATTGGCCGCGCCATCGGTAGCAATTCCGGCCCGCTTGAGGGTTTGGACAAAGCACAGCTTCGGCAGATGTACAGCCAACTCACGGCAGATATGGAAGCCGCCGCAACGCAGGCAGGTCCAAAGGCAAAGGCTGCTTGGGATCGGGCGAACACCTACTACGCCAAAGGTGCAGAACGCATCCAAGGCGCGCTAGATAAGACGATTAAGGCAGACAGCCCAGAACGTGCATTCGAGGCATTCGCTAACATGGCTAAAGCTGACCGCGCATCGTCTGATGTTCGTCGGATGCGGACTATCAAAAAGTCCATGCCGAAAGAGGAATGGAACACGGTATCGGCAAGCATTATTGACCGTCTAGGTAAAGCACCCTCGGGACAACAGAATGCGGCGGGCGATGTGTTTTCACCCGGCAAGTTCCTGACCGAGTGGAACAAGATGAGCGACGAGGCTAAGTCCATTCTCTTGGAACCAGGGGCGCGCAATCAGTTGGATAAGCTGGCTAAGGTGTCGGAAGGCGTCAAGAAGGCCAATGCGGAACGCAATTTCTCGAACACCGGCACTGTTGAAACGTGGCTTGCCATAGTGTTTGGGGCTGGTGCGAACCTCCCCGCAACTGCGGCGGCAGTTGGAACGGCCAACCTATCGGCTCGGGCTATGACGTCGCAGCGGTTTCTTGCGGCGGCAAATCGGGCCGCGCGTGGGGATTACAAGGCGATGCAGGCTATTGCTAAGGGCGGGTCGCCAGTCGCGCAGGACGCGCAGACTATTCTGAGGCTTGCGGCAGCGGACGCCGCGTCAATCATCCCGGCAAGCAACGAGAACGCGCCACCAGAGGCGCTTATCGCCCCCTAATAGGTGTTGCACACAACCTGCTGCCCATACTGAGTCTGACAGACAGTCCTTTGCGGCCCTGTCATCTGTGGGAATGGCTGCAACGGCTGAGCTACCGGTGCAACAACCACAGGCGCAACCGGCGCTGCGGTCTGCCGGGCTTCTCGCTGCTCATACAGGTCTGAATAGGTATCACAGGCGCTTTGGTCGCCACCAACGCAGGCAACCGCCAAGTCTTGCAGGGCTTTATCAATCGGTGATGAGCCGGTTGTTGTCTCGCAAGCGCTCAATACAAAACAGGCCAGAATTAGGCGTTTCATAAAAACCTCTTGGTTGTGAATACCCCAACATGGCCGCTGTTCACAGAAAATTCAACGACTTCTGAACGTCAGAGGAAATCATGGCAGAGCAATTAATCATCCCGCGTCGGGTTCTGGACGCGAACGGCGACCCTTTGGATGGCGCAAAGTTGTTTGCCTATGTCGAAGGCACGACCACGCTTGAAACGGTCTACACTGACAGCACCTTGGGTACGGCGCATCCTAGCCCGCTGTTGTCGGATGCTGGCGGTAACTTTCCCCCGCTCTGGCACGCTGGGGATCATGGGGTGAAGGTTTCCATCCTAGACGCAAGCGACGTTGAGCTGAGCTGGTCGCCTTTGGACCCATGTCCCGCCACTTCGAACTCTTCGAACAGCGCGGCCAATACGTCTTTCACACCCACGTCCAACAACCCGGCGACCAACGTTCAGCAGGCGATTGAAAACGCATCCAATGCAGGCAGTGATGTGTTTGAGCGCTCAGCCAATTTCACGGCTACCCCTTCGGATGTTGGGCGAACGTTTGTCTGCACATCGGATCTGACGCTATCTCTGTCGGCTGCGGCAAGCCTTGGTAGCAGCTTTCGGATTACTGTCATTGCGGCTGGTGGTGACGTGACGATTGACCCCAACGGTCTTGAGACAATCGACGGGCAGTCCACTATCATCATCCAGGATGGCAAGTCTGCCACCATCCACGGCACGAGCCTGACATTCTACACGTCAGGATTCGGCGCTTATGACCGAGAATACCACGACCCCGCTAATGTCCTGTCATGGAAGCTGGTCGGCAAGACCCTCTTTTGCTGGGGGCAGCTTACGACCGATGGGGCGGGAAGCGGAACAATCACTTTCCCGGTTAGCCCCGCGCCTGTTTATACAAAAAACCCGATTATTCGACCCACGCCGCTTCAAGCGTCGGGGATCCGTTATGCTCAGGCCACAAGCACATCAACGACAACCGGTGGCGTCTTTGCCCACGATGGGACAAGCGGCGCTGCGGTCAATGTCCATTGGGACTCTACGGGCGAGGCGTGACAGTGGCAATAATCCAGAACAGCGAACGGGACAGGGTGAGAAATGACCGAAGATGAATGGCGCACCAAGACCGACGCTAGACTGTCCCACATTGAGGACCGCTTAAACAAAGCTGAAACGAGAGACGCAGTCAGCGATGTACACAGGACCAACGTTGAAAAGCGCCTGACGAGCATTGAGGGAACTCTGACTTGGCTCGTTAGGTTGATCATCGGGGCAATCCTGATGGCGGTCGTTGCTTTTGCTTTGGGTGGGGGGTTGCAGCCTTGAAGATCAAAGAGCGTTGGGCGTGGTTTGCCGCATTTGTTTTGGTCATCGGGGTCAGCTATGGACCCAAGGCGCTTGCGCCAAAACCCTACTGGGATGTGAGGCTGATCGAGACCTATCAAGAAGGTGACTACAGGTACGTTACCGCATCCTTTGAGAAAGGGAACTGCGAGCGGCAGGACGTTGTATTTCTCGGTATTCGCTTGGGGCTTCAAGACAAGCTGAAATGGGAGCCGCTGGATGGCTTCGAAAATGCAGAGGATCGAACGGAAGGGTTTCAGGTCTTGAGTGGACGCCTATACACCGCCGGCGTTGATTACGAGTCATTCGAAATCCGTACCCGGCATTTATGCGACGGTCAGCGTATTGATCGGGTTTTCCTCAAAATAGACAACTGACACACCCCAACAACTGAACCCTTTTGCCCCGCCTGCGGGGTCTTTGGCGTGGAGATAGGCCATGAGGCACGTATCCGAGATTATCGTCCATTGTTCGGCTACTCAGCCAAATTGGATGCATGGCAAACCAATCAAAGCCAAGGTTGACGAAATTCGCCGATGGCACAAGGCGCGTGGCTGGTCTGACATTGGGTATCACTACGTCATTGATCGTGATGGCAAGATCTTGGTCGGTCGCCCGGTGGAAAAGACTGGCGCGCATGTGAAGGGTCACAATCGCGGAACCATCGGTGTTTGCCTTCTGGGTGGGCATGGTTCGTCGGCTGACGATGAGTTCAGCGACAACTTCACGATTTCTCAGGACAAGGCGCTTTGGTCCTTTCTCGCAGACCTAAAGCAAAAACACTCGATCACAAAAGTTTCTGGGCACAACCAATACGCCCCTAAAGCCTGCCCGGGTTTCAACGTTCCGATCTGGATACGGGAACACGAGCAAAAGCCAGCAAAGAAGCGCGCTTTTTCAGGGCTTCGCAGGTTCTTCAAATCACTCTTTGGATGAAAGGAAATCCTATGAAACTGATGATCCCCGCCATTCTGGCGGCTCTTTTCGTGTCTGCATGTGATTGGGCAGACGAACGCAAAACAGCGCTGGCAGATGCTGCGCTGATTCAGATCCAGCTGCTGAACGCTCAAGGCATCGATCCAATCCAAATGGATCAGGGTGACTTGGCCCTGCTTGCCAGTGGGTGCGCCCTGATTCCAGTCGTCTATCCCGAATACTCGGCTGATGTTGCTCAGTTCTGCACCGTCGCCATGGAGGCCGCGAAATGACCGACAACAAGTTCTTCATGAAGTCCATGACCATCTGGGGAATCCTGATCATGGCTGCGCCACAGGTGGCAATGCTGCTTGGCATCGACTTCACTGCCGCTGACGCTGCTGAGGCGGACGGGCATGTTCAGACCATTATCACAGCGATTGGGGGTCTGCTCGCCGTTATCGGGCGTGTCCGGGCCAAACAAGGGCTGTCTGTCGGTTCAGGCCGGTGAAACCGCTTTTAGCGTCACTGCTGGTTGTGACGTGGCTCTTTGCGGACCCTGCTTTTGCCGGAAACTGCGGCCCGCGCCCTGACCTCATTGCAAAGCTCTCCGAAAACTACGGCGAGGCCCTGCGGTTTGGTGGCTTGCAAAAATCGCGTGGGTCTCAGGCAGTTCTTGAAGTCTGGGTGTCGGGCGAAGCGGGCACTTACACCGTCCTTGTCACCACTGCCAGCGGTGTCAGCTGCATCATAGCAGTTGGCACTAACTTCTTTGAGGTCATTCCGTTGGAAGAGCCAGCGGGCAACCCCCTGTAAATCGAGAGGATCGACACATGAAACTTGGCTTTTGCCTTGGCCTGTCGAGGATTCGCGGCTCGGCGGCAATCATCACGGCAACGACCTCACCCACAATGGGGGCCCTGACGGACACAGACACCCCCGCAGACGGATATGTGGCGGGGTCTTACACGTCCACGGCAGGCACAATCTCAAGCGCGGTTCCGACCTACTACGTGAACGGCGCTGTGCAGCCGGGAACCTATGACCTGCAAGCGGGTGACGCTGTTTTTGCGCAGGTTCTGGTCACTGACAGCGTGGGCAACACGCGGACTTACACAACCAACACAAGCACGGTTCCAGGAGGGGCCGTGGGTGCGTTCTCTTCGGCGTTCTCTAGCGCCTTTGCAGTCTAGGAGGCAGACACATGGCAGTTCAAAACAGGGCAGCGCTGAAAGTCGATAAGAACACAGCGTTTGCAGACAACACAGCGGGCGACATTTCGGCGTCTGATTTGCGCGGGGAATTCGAGGACTTAATCGATAGCGCCTACATTCCCGGTGACGACAACTCGGGCGACACGCAGCTCATGACAGCGGCGGAAAAGTCAAAGCTGGCAGGGGTTGCGACAGCAGCCACAGCGAACCCCAACGCGATTGACAACGTGGTGGAGGACACCACCCCCCAACTTGGCGGTAATCTCGACGTAAACGGGAACAGCATTGTTTCGGCCTCAAACGGGAACATCACCCTTGCGCCAAACGGTACGGGCAACATCGTTCTTGGCAACTACACCATTGACGCTGATGCAACCGTTGGGGCGGCGCAAGACAACTTTGTCCTGAAGTATGACCATGCGTCGGGCTTGTGGAGGCCAGAGGCGGACTCGGGCGCTAGTGGTGGCGATGCTTGGTCTGATGCAGTAGACGCGGATATTGTTCCAGACGCCGACGGAACCCGCGACCTTGGTTCATCGGCAAACCGCTTTGCAAATCTGCACGTTGACAGCATCGACCTGAACGGCACCACGCTCAGCGGGACAGCTCTGTCTGATCCTGGCGCAGATTCATTCCTGATGTGGGACGACAGCGCGACAGCAACGGCGTTTTTCAGCCTCGGCACCGGCCTATCCGCCACAGGCACAACCGTGAACGCTGACATTGCCTCAGACGTGACAGGCGTAACCGGCGCGGATGCCGTGACCAACGTCATGAGCCTGACAAACGCTGAGTACGGAGCCATCACCCCCAACGCCACAACCGTCTATCTGATTACGGATGCTTGATCATGGCGGTAAAACTCGGTTCGACAGACATAAACCAAGTCTATCTTGGCTCGACGGACATTAAGCAGATTTACCTTGGCTCAACGCTGATCCACGACACGACCGGCGGGGGAGGTGGTAGCATTCCAACGATTGTTGGCTCAAATGCGGCATCCTCCCACAATGCGTTCACAGTTGCTTGGCCTGCTGGCCATGCATCCGGGGATCTGGCGATTGTCTTTGTTGAGTACGCGGGCAACCAAACCAAGGTTGTTGCCGGCGACCTCGGCACAGGCTGGACAGAACTAGCAGACGTTGGGTCGGGCTCAAACTCTGCCGATTGCCGAATGACTGTTTTCACCAAGACAGCGACAAGCGGTGCGGAAGCGGATGTAACAATTCCCGACACCACAGGGTCTTATTCTGCGGCAATCATTGTTTTGAATGGGCAGACTACCTTTGCACAGCTTGGCTCGGCTTCGTCCAACACAAGCAGCCAGACTGCCGTTTCTATCTCTGGTGGCACAACGACCAATGCAGATACGCGCCTTATCTGGGCATGGGCAAACCGCGTGGATAGCGACACGGTTCAAATCACCTCTTGGACAGACAGCAATCAGTCAAACGTTGCGCACCAGGTCGGCACGAACGATTCCCGGTTTGGCACAGGCGGCGGCGTAAGTGTAGGCTCGGGTGAGAAAGCAACCACAGGGACGGTTGGCCCCATCACAGCAACGCAGGCATCGGCCTCAAGGGGTTGTGGCCTTCTGATTGAGGTGTCGTAATGGTCGTCGTTAACAACACCTCAGAACTCACCACAGAGCTGAACAACGCAACCGGGGGCGAGACTATCGAACTTGCCGAAGGTGTCACGTTTGGCGACTATGAGGTAAGTGCAAAGTCCTACCCAACAGCCGTAACCATCAAGTCGCAGAACCCGGCAAACCCCAACACAATGGGGCGTCTGCGCGTCACCAACGGGTCAAACAACATTGTTGTTGAGGATATGACCTGCGTTTATGACGGGCAGGGCGGCTTTGACCAGTTCCAGTTTGTGCGGGTGCAAAACTCAACGAACGTCACATTTCGCAGATTGACCGTTTACACGGATCTTACTCAAAGCGGCGGCACTGAGACCGGCTATCTTATGACCGGGCAGGCATCGACAAATGTCCTGTTCGAGGACTGTAACGTCTATAACTATTTCTTCGGCATGTATTTCATTGACTGCGACGACACCACAGTGCGCGGTTGTTACGTGCATGATGGCCGCTCTGATCGCATCAACTATGCCCGATGCGATAACATGACAATTGAAGACAGCTATTTCGGCGCAAACAACGCTGTGCGTGGCGACCATGCCGATATGCTACAATGCACCCGAAGCACGGCAGGCAGTAACAATCAAATCATTCGCAGGAACATATTTGATCGCGGCGTTGGTGATTGGACGCAATCCCTTCATATGGGCAACGACAATACCCCACTTGACGCGCAACACCTTCATGATGGTGTCTTGATTGAGGACAACCTGATTTACAATGGCCACCAAAACGCAATCAGCCTGGATTGGGTTGATAACTGCATTATCCGAAATAACGCTGTGATCGGGACGCCAAACCAGACAAATCACAGCGAACCAAGAATTGCGGTTTTCAACAGCAGCGCAAACACAGTCACAATCGAAGACAACCTAGCAAACGTTCTCACATCCTTTGACCCTAGCTGGACGACCTCCAACAACTTCGCCATTCCTATTGCGAACTATGGGTCAAATTACGATATTCTCGCTTCGCCACCTACGGACACCTACAACGATTTCCGCATCAAAGCCGGAACCGCCGCGCACACAGCGGGTGCCGGATCTCGCATGATGAAACGGGAAGGCGGCTGGGGCGGTGCAGAGATAGTGCCGCATCCGTCTTATCTAGGCGGCAACTCCGGTGTCACACCACCCCCACCAGCCAGCAACGCCGCAATCATGCTTCCCAATGGAAGCCCGCTAATTGTTGGCGGTCAGGTAATTTATATAACCTGAGGCCGGAACCTTCTGAATCCTAGAAGACCGAGAATGCCGCCTATCAAAAGTATCCCACTTGCAGGCAATGGCACGGCGGCGACTTGCAGGTTATCGACCCAATATTCCCCACACCAGAAATTGCAGTAAACAGTGTTCGGCCCATAGCTACCGGGTAGCCTTATGTTGGAAGGTGAGTTGAACGTCACCAAGAGTTGGTCAATTGCTGTGAAGGCGCTTGAAAAGCCGACTGTCCGCCAAGCCCCAGGCCCAAACGTCTGAGAGGCAACGGTTGCGCCATTCGTTATCCCCGAGAACGTGACGGTGGCCGGAATCACCTGCCCAGCTACAAGCCACTGTCCATACGCCTGTGTGTCGCTTTCCGGCGGCGGCGGTGTTGATCCAGTTGTGTAGGAGCGGGAAGTGCCCCAAATATCAACGTACTGCGGCGTGAACTTCGTCCCACTGAGTGGCTGGATTACGGTGGATAGAACACCGCTGTCGTCATGCAGGTTGATGAAGTTTCCAAAACTATACACCGTGGCATAGTTGAAAGTATAACCTTGGCTCGTCCCCTGCTTTATAAAGCCTGAAGTGTACGGGTCGTTCGCGGGATCAATGTCAAATGTAATCGTTACCGCGTTGGCTGCACCTGCAATGCACACGGCTAGAGCCGCTAAAATCAGTTTCATGAATATTCCCCCTAATAATAGGCGATTGTATATTTGACAAACCCGCTAATCTTGGGGCTCCACGTCTTCTGGCCACGGCGCACGAGTGACCAATGCCCACATGTGAGGGTTTTGAAATGATGCTCGCGCATCGATCTCGATGAGAAGCTCCAGCGTTGCCGCTTCGTCTGCACCAATTGACGCAGAAAGCTGCTTAAGGCTCCGCCATTTAAATTTGTCGCCGCTCAACATACCGCGAAGCCGCGACCGCCGTTTCTCTGCAAGAGATCGTGCTTTCTTGCCTTTGATCCAAGCAGTAAGAACAGATGTGGCCACGCCGCTCGCGACGGATATTACTGCGCCAGAAGCAGCACCGACTATCGCCGCCCATCCAGGATCAAGAGCCATGTGACTTCTCGTCACCATTCTCCGGCTTCTGCTTGACCAGCTTCTTTAGCCGTTCTTCAAACCGTTCTTCATCGTCGTCCGTCTCTAGTTGGTGGGCGGCTTCTTTGAAGCGTTCGAGTTGGGATTTTTCTTTTTCCATGTGATCAAGATATACCGCCATGACGCACAAAAAAAGAGGCGACCCGAAGGCCGCCAAAGTCAGATTTCATACAGGCTTCTTGAACCGCTAACGCATAGCTCAGAAGCGGGGTTAAGGTTCAGCGCGGATCAGCGGCTACGCCAGTGGGCGCAGACATGCTCGATCCGGCCAAAACGTTCACGCACGTATGCGTTCACGAAGACACCTTTCGTCATGCCCCTACTCCTTACGAGAGGGTTTCCCTTGAAGTAAGGCGCGACAAGTGTCAGATTACAGGTGTCAACCGTGTGTTATCTGAAGGGCCGCGCCCTGATGAAAGCCACCACGAAAGCCGGTCCTTGTGGCCGGTTTTCTTGTTTCTCCCCTGCGGTCAGACCATTCGATCCGGGTGGTAATCCCGCAAGAGCATTGTCAGTCTCTGCATCGTATCCTCACTACATATTGGGCGCTCTCGCCATGACACTACATTACAGGGATTCCCCGTCAGGTCAATCCAATACAACTCGTATTTGCGTTATTTATGTTTTAACTTGAGTCTCCGCGTTGTTTTGTGTACAACGTAGTCAAAGGAGAACGCAATGGCACGGATACGAAGCCCCAACTACCCCCAAATAGAACTGCAAGAAGCGGTCAGCCTGGTTCGCAAAATATTTGATAACGAGGGTCAGAACTTTGCTCCACGTGAAGTAGTGGCTGAACTCCTCGGGTACTCATCTGTAAACGGCGCATCTGAAAAAAAGGTAAGCGCTATAACAGCTTACGGTCTTCTAGATAGAAATAGCGAGCGTGAGTTACGGGTGAGCGATCTCGCGATGAGGGTATTGCATCCCGAGGACGATCAGGAGGAAGCAGAAGCAATTTCGGAGGCTGCGCTATCTCCGAACCTCTTTCAGGAAATCAATGAAAAGTGGCCAGACACACCGCCAAGTGATGCTAATCTTCGTTCGTACTTAATACGACGTGGCTTCAATCAAAACGCTGTTGATCAAGTCATAAAGGTTTTTCGTAGTGCGATGAGCCTTGCCAACGTTGAAATAGAGGTGCATGATTCGCGTGAGGATATAGAGGATGAAGCGGTGCCACCGACCGCGTCTGATCGTTCCAGCGAGGGAAAGCCCATGCATTCGTCACAGGTTCACACAATAGACAAACCTATAGTGTTTGATATGGAGACAATATCGGGCCGATACAGCTTTGATAATGCCGACGATCTTGCAAACTTCATTGAGAAGTTGGAGAGGATTAGGCCGCTCCTGCCAGCCAAAGAAGTTGACGAAGATGGGTCGAACTAGTCAAAGCGAATACAGATACGGATGATGTCTAAACAGCGAAAGCTTACCGGCTTTCGCCGTTTTTGTTACTGCGTGTCAGGTCTTGCGTAGGTCAACCGCTTGCCAGCAGCGCCGCGTAGCGCAATTTGACCACGTTCAGCATCGTCCACACCATTTGCAATCCGGTTGTTATAGCGGAAGTCGAATTCAGCAGCATAGCGGTGCAGATGCTGTTTCCCGCAGTGCTGATACACTCCCTTCATGCCGCGCTTGAAAATGCTGTAGAAGCCCTCGACAGTGTTGGTGTGCATTTCGCGATCCTCAAGGTTTACATATTCGCCAGCGCTGTGATTGGTCCAGCCGTGGGCTTCAAATACCTTGCCAGCGCCAATATCCTGATACTGACGGGCTTCGTCGGTCATGACATAGGCTTCGCGGGCGATGTTCTCTTGCAAGATGGGGATCAGCGTGGACTTCTTGAGGTCATCCACAACGATGCTCTTGGCGCGCTTGGTGTCGCGATCCACCAGAGTAAGTACCTTCATCTTGTGGGAACCGCCGCGCGCGTTCTTGGCCTTCGTGACGCCCGGCTCCTTGCCGATGAACGTCTCGTCAACTTCCACAATACCACCGTCACCACCAAAGCCAGCCAGCGCACCGTCACGCATACACTCGCGGATACGGTGGGTGAGAAACCAAGCGGTTTTATACGTGATTTCCAGAACACGGTGCAGTTGGTGACTGCTGATACCCTTCTTGCTGGATACCATCAGGTGAATGGCTTGCAGCCACTTAAACATTTCAATGTGGCTTTCTTCGAAGATAGTGCCTTTGCGAACCGTGA